>NZ_JBIIGK010000001.1:0-66104 GCF_044236515.1 Phenylobacterium sp. | reverse complement strand
TCACCTGCTGGATCTGGCTGGTGCCCTCGTAGATCCGGAAGATGCGGACGTCGCGGTAGAACCGCTCGATCCCGTGGTCGGCGACATAGCCCGAGCCGCCGAAGATCTGCACCGCGCGGTCGGCGACACGGCCGACCATCTCCGAGGCGAACAGCTTGGCGGCCGCCGCCTCCAGCAGGATGCTGGCGCCCTCGTCGAGCTGGCGCGCGACGTCCAGCACCAGGGCGCGGGCCGCCAGGCTCTCGGTCTTGGAGTCGGCGATCATCGCCTGGATCAGCTGGAAGCTGGCGATCGGCTTGCCGAACTGGCGCCGTTCGCTGGCGAAGGCCACGCAGTCGGCGATCAAGCGCTCGGCCACCCCGACGCAGATCGAGGAGATGTGCAGCCGTCCGCGGTCGAGAACGCGCATCGCCACCTTGTGGCCGCCGCCCTCCTCGCCGATCCGGTTCTCGACCGGCACCCGAACGTTGTCGAAGAAGACGTCGTGGATGTGGGCGCCCTGCTGGCCCATCTTCTTCTCGGCCGGGCCGACGCTGACGCCGGGCAGGTCCTTCGGAATAAGCAGGGTCGTGACCCCGCCGGCCTTGTCGTCCGAGGTGCGCGCCATCACCGTGAACAGCGAGGCGCGGCCGGCGTTGGTGATGAACCGTTTCGTGCCGTTGACGACATAGACGTCGCCCTCGCGCCGGGCCGAGGTCTGGACCGCGGCGCTGTCGGACCCGGCCTCAGGTTCCGTCAGCGCGAAGGAGGTGATGATCTCGCCCGACGCGATGCCCGGCAGCCACTTGGCCTTCTGCTCGGGCGTGCCGAACATCACCAGGGCCTGGCTGCCGATCCCGACGTTGGTGCCGAACGACGAGCGGAAGGCCGGCGAGGTGCGGCCCAGCTCGAAGGCGATCATGACCTCGTCCTCCATGGACAGGCCGAGGCCGCCGTATTCCTCGGGAATGCTCAGCCCGAAGAAGCCGAGCTCCTTCATCTCGTCGATGATCGCCTCGGGAATGGAGTCCTGCTCGGCGATCTGCGCCTCGAGCGGCCGCAGCCGTTCGGTGACGAACCGCCGGACGACGTCGATGAACTGCTGGCGAGTGTCGGAACCGAGGGCCATGGGGGAAAAACGAGGTCCTTGCTGGAGTGGCTTGGGCGCCGGAGGGTGCGGCGCGCGACGAAAATTCTAACGGCTGCTTGGTAATAAGCAAGGCCGCCATCTAGCCCGTCCCGCCGTCCGCGTCGGGGCTCGCGCCGCCGCGTCGGTTATGGTCAGTTGGCGCTCTGTCGAGGTCGGGAGTTGAGATGAGCAAGCCGCTGGAAGGGATCCGCGTCCTGGATATTAGCCGTGTCCTGGCGGGGCCCTGGTGCGGCCAGATGCTGGCCGACTTCGGCGCCGAGGTGATCAAGGTCGAGCGGCCGGGCGAGG
Organism: Phenylobacterium sp.; assembly: GCF_044236515.1. Classification (GTDB taxonomy): domain Bacteria; phylum Pseudomonadota; class Alphaproteobacteria; order Caulobacterales; family Caulobacteraceae; genus Phenylobacterium. Next base: position 64,687 of record NZ_JBIIGK010000001.1, on the reverse strand, counting down.
GGGACGACACCCGCGGCTGGGGTCCGCCGTTCTTCGAGGGCGACGGCCCGGAGCCGGCGCACGCGTCGGCCTATTACCTTTGCGCCAACCGCGGCAAGCGCGGCATCGCCATCGACTTCACGCAGCCTGAAGGCCAGCGCCTGGTGCGCGAACTGGCCGCTCGCAGCGATGTGCTGATCGAGAACTTCAAGGTCGGCGGTCTGAACAAGTATGGTCTCGACTATGCGAGCCTGGCGGCGGTTAATCCGCGGCTGGTCTACTGCTCAATCACCGGCTTCGGCCAGACGGGGCCCTATGCCGACCGCCCCGGCTACGATTTCATCCTCCAGGGCATGGGCGGGCTGATGAGCATCACCGGCCCGGCGGAAGACGAGCCGGGCAGCGAGCCCTACAAGGCCGGGGTCGCCCTGACCGACATCATGACCGGGCTCTACGCGACCAATGCGGTAATGGCCGCCCTGGTCGGCCGCGGCGTCACCGGCCGTGGGCGCCACATCGACGTCGCCTTGCTCGACGTGCAGGTCGCGACCCTCGCCAACCAGGCCATGAACTACCTGGTGACCGGCAAGGCGCCGCGCCGGACCGGCAACGCGCATCCGAACATCGTGCCCTACCGCTCGTTCCGCAGCCGCGACGGACGCCTCAACATCGCCGTCGGCAACGACGGGCAGTTCGCCCGCCTGTGCCAGGTCCTGGGGCTCGACCTCGCCGCCGATCCCCGGTTCGCCACCAACCGCCGCCGGGCCGAGAACAAGCACGAACTGTGCGACCAATTGCAGGCGGTGTTCGAAACCCAGCCCGCCGCCCACTGGATCGATCGGCTGAACGAGGCCGGAGTGCCCGCCGGGCCGGTCAACGACATCGCCGAGGTTTTCGCCGATCCGCAGGTGAAACAGCGCGAGATGGAGCGCTGGATCCCGCACGCCAGGCTTGGCCGCGTGCCCAGCGTCGCCAATCCGGTGCGGTTCTCGGAAGGCTCGCCGGAGTACAACCATCCCCCGCCGACGCTTGGCGAACACACCGACGACGTCCTTCGCGATGTCCTCGACCTGGACGACGCAAGCATCCAGGCGCTGCGCGACCAGGGCGCGGTCGGCTGAACAGATCGCGGCCCCGACACAGCTTTAAGCCCATGGCTATTCGACTTTGGTCGTAGTCCCCGGTTGCTTGACCGCCCCCCCGCCACTGCCCAGCATATCGCGCGCCGCGATAAGACATCGCGGGATAACATGAAGGGGGGAGCGTGGGCGCTCAACTTACCAGCCTGAATCTCAGGTCGTTGCTCATTGGCGTGTCGGGTCTTGCGCTCATTGCCGGCTCCGCTTCGGCTCAGACGAGCGAAGTGGGCATCGAAGAGGTGGTGGTCACCGCCCAGAACCGCAGCCAGACCCTGCAGGAGGTCCCCCTCGCGATCTCCGCCGTGACCGGGGAGAAGCTGGCCGCGGAGCACATCGCCACCTTTGCCGACATCGCCAAGGTCGCCCCCGGCTTCGTGGCGGCGCCGAACTACGGCTACATCCGCTACTCGTCGATGCGCGGCATTTCGAACAACCAGTACGGCTTCGCCGACGACCCTTCGATCGCGCTCTTCGTGGACGGCGTCTACCAGGGCCGCGGCGGCACCGGGATGCAGACCAACTCGGCCTTCGACATCGACCGCATCGAGGTGATCAAGGGCCCGCAGGCGACCCTGTTCGGCCGGTCCTCGATCGCCGGCGCCATCAGCATCATCACGCGTCAGCCCACCTTCGACGGCTTCGCCGCCGACGCCATGGTCGGGGTCGGCAACTACAACCGCATCACGGCGCGTGGCGCGGTCAACCTGCCGCTGTCCGAGAACCTCGCCCTGCGCCTGGCGGTCAACTCCGAGAACCGCGACCAGGTCTACAAGGACCTGAACGGCCGCGGCGGCCTCGGCGGCGTCAACGTCAAGGCGGCCCGCGCGACCCTGGCCTATCGCGGCGACGCCTTGCGGCTGACCCTCAAGGGCACGGTCGAGCGCCGGCGCGACAACGCCTTCCCGGTCCAGACCGTCGACCAGCCGAAGTTCCGCGTGACCCATTCGTTCGGCGGCCGCGACGCGCCGGCCGACTTCGACATCTACGAGGGCATGGCCAAGGTCGAGTACGACTTCAACGACGCCCTGTCGGCGACCCTGACCAGCAGCGTCCGCCAGGTCGATAACTACTTCGTCCTCGACTATGACGCCCGGCCCGAGATCGTCGGCGGCCCCTACACCCAGGGCACCAAGGACCGGCTGATCGGCCAGGACCTGATCTTCGTCTTCGAACAGGGCCCGGTCAGCGCCTCGTTCGGCGGCTCGTGGTTCAGCGAGGATCTCAGCGGCTACGTCCACAACTGGGTCAACAGCACGCTGGCCTTCACCGGCGCCTATCCCACCGGCCTCGCGCCGAACGACTACAGCGCCGCCTTCTTCGAACTCGGCAACTACGACGGCAAGTTCCACGGCTACTCGGTGTTCGCCGACGCGACGTACGAGATCACGCCCGCCCTGCGGGTGACCGGCGGGGTTCGCTTCAACAGCGACACCAAGCGCTACACCCACGACATCCCGAACCCGGCAGTGCTGCCGCAAAACGCCGGCAAGGCGTTCGCAGGCGCCTATTACAACTGGGGCTACTGGACGAGCCGGCCGGTGACCAGCAAGGACACCTGGGAGGACGTCTCGTTCCGCGCCTCGGTCAGCTATGACCTGTCGGATGCGGTGACCACCTACCTGTCGTTCAACCAGGGCTGGAAGGCCGGCGGGATCGACAGCTTCAAGACCGTCACCCCGGCCCCGTTCCAGTACTACTTCGGCCGCGACGTGGCGGCCGCCGGCGGCGTGCCCAACGTCTACGACCCGGAGAACAGCAACAGCTACGAATTCGGCCTCAAGGGCCGGTTCATGCAGGGCCGCCTGAGCACCAACCTCGCCCTCTATCAGTACACCTACGAGGACCTGCAGGTGAACGTCACCCGGGGCGTCTCGGTGACGGTCGAGAACGTCGGCCGGGCGCGGGGCCGCGGCGGCGAACTCGAGATCCGGGCGATCCCGTTCGAGGGCCTCGAGCTGTTCTCGAACACCGCCTACAACGACACCAAGATCAAGAGCTTCCCGGACAACCTCTCCCAGGTCGGCATGCCGCTCAACCGCGCGCCGATGTGGAGCGGCTCGGCCGGGGCGACGGTGACCCTGCCGGTCGGCGCGCCAGGCGACCTGAAGCTCCAGGGCGACATCAGCTATCGCAGCAAGCTGCGGGCCGACAACGCGCTGGTCTATCTCGTGCCGGGCTATACTCTCGCCAACGCGCGCCTCAGCTACACCACCGCTGACGGCAAGTACGGGGTCACCGCCTACGTCGAGAACATGTTCAACAAGATGACGTGGAACAGCGCCGCGATCCGGCGAGCGTTCGCCGCCACGCCGCTGAACAGCCGCAGCGTCTTCGGCGATCCGCGGTTCATCGGCGTCGATTTCACCGTCCGTTATTGAGGGTCGAAGAGTCAGTGATGAAGTTTCAGCTTCTCCATCGTGCGGGTGTCGCGGCCCTCGTCGCGGCCCTCAGCCTGGCCGGTCTGCCGGCGTCGGCCCAGAACGGACCGCCGCCCGGCCAGGCCGACACCCGGGCCGAGGCCCCCGCGAAGGGGCGGCTGAACTTCTGGGGACCGTCCGAGCAGCTGCGCTACTACAAGGCGATGGAGACGGTCTTCCCGACCCACGTCATCAAGGCGGGGGACAAGGTCCATCCGCTGCCGGTCGACGCCAATCCGCTGAAGGTCAGCTTCAGCCACAAGTCGCGGCCCTACACCCTCGAGGACTTCCAGGACATCTCGCGGGCGTCGGGCCTGCTGGTGATCCACAAGGGGCGGATCGTCCTGGAGCGCTACGCCCATGGCCGCGGTCCGAACGACCGGTGGACCTCGTTTTCGATCGCCAAGTCGGTGACCTCGACCCTGCTGGGCGCGGCGATCCGTGACGGCGCGATCAAGAGTCTCGACGATCCGGTGTCGCGCTATGTGCCGGAACTGAAGGGCGGCGCCTTCGAAGGCGTCACCCTGCGCCACCTGGCCACCATGACCTCGGGCGTGCGGTTCACCGAGGACTACGGCGACCCGTCCTCCGATTTCAGCCGCTTCACCACCGGGACGGGTCCCAGCTTCTTCCAGCTGATGTCCAACATGCCGCGCGAACACGCGGCCGGCGCCCACTACCACTACTCCACCGCCGACTCGAACCTGCTCGGCGCGGCGGTCCAGCGGGCGACGGGCAAGTCGTTGTCCGACTACCTGTCCGAGAAGATCTGGAAGCCGTTCGGCATGGAGCAGGACGGCGTCTGGATGGTCTCCGACGAGGGCATGGAGACCGGCGGGATCTGCTTCAGCGCCACCCTGCGCGACTACGGCCGCTTCGGCCTGTTCATCCTCAACGGCGGCGTCGCCGGCGGCAAGGAAGTGCTGCCCAAGGGCTTCCTGCAGGAGGCGACGACCAAGCGCGTCGGCACCTCCTATCCCGGCCTCGACTACGGCTATCAGTGGTGGGTCCGCCAGGGCGGCGTCTACCAGGGCATTGGGATCATGGGCCAGTCGCTCTACGTGGTGCCCGAACAGGAACTGATCATCGTTCAGCAGAGCGCCTGGACCACCTCCGGCTCGGCCGACGATTACGCCCTGCAGGCCTCCTTCGTCGAAGGCGTCCGCGAGGCTATCCGCCGCCGCGGCTGAGAGACGCCGGCGCCGTCCGTCTGGTGACGAAGACGGAGCCGGCGCAGCGCAAATCTCACCTCCCCACGGCGCTGGGCCGCGCTAGGCTCAGCGTCCGGGAGGACACGCGATGAAACGGGTCGCAATCGGAGTTTCGGCGCTCGCCCTGCTGGCGGGCTCTGCGGCGCAGGCGGCCGAACAGGCCAGCCTCGTTCTGCGCGGCGGGCGCATCCTCACCTTCGACGACGGCGAGCGGGTCGCCAGCGCCGTGGCGGTCCAGGCGAACCGCATCGTCGCCGTCGGCAGCGACGCCGACATCGGCCCCTGGGTGGGACCGGGCACCCAGGTCGTCGAGCTGAACGGCCGCACGGTCACGCCGGGCCTGATCGATTCCCACTCGCACCTGCTGTCCCTGGCCACCGCCGATCGCTTCCGCGTGCCGATCGCCCTGCCGCCGCTCAAGTCGATCGACGAGATCATGACGGCGCTGAAAGGCCACGAAGCCAAGGTCGGCCGCGGCAAGTGGGTGATCGGCCAGGGCACCTTCAATCAGAAAATGCCGACCCGGGCCCAGCTCGACGCAGCGTTCCCGGACACGCCGGTGCTGCTGATCTGGAGCCTGCACGACTTCCTGATCAACCATCGCGCCGCGCTCGCACTCGGGCTCAGCGCCGCGACCCCCGACCCCGGCGGCATGGGCCGCATCGAGCGCACCGCCGACGGCGAGCCAATGATCCTGCGCGACACCGATGTCCAGCTGCCGGAGGAGACCCTCGACTACGAAACCTCCAAGGCGGCGCTGCGCGACGTCATGGCCAGATACTTCCTCCGCTACGGAGTGACCACCATCGCCGACCTCTCCGGCTCGGCGGCCATCCGCCAGTACCAGGACCTGCGCGACGAGGGCCGGCTGCCGGTGCGGGTCAACGTCAGCTACATCGCCCGCGGTCCGGAGGCGGACGCCGTCATGTCCACCGGCCTGCGCACCGGGTTCGGCGACGACTGGCTGCGGCTGGGCTCGATCAAGGTCTTCGCCGACGGCGTCTGGGGGACGACGGCGGCGGTCTACAAGCCGTTCTGGAAGGGCTCGGGCACGACCTGGGTCCCCGACAACCGCGGCGGCCTCAACCTGGAGCCGGCGGAGCTGCAGTCGATCGTCAAGCGCGCCCATGCGGGCGGCTGGCAGGTCTGGGTCCACGCCAACGGCGACCGCGCCCAGGACGAGGTGCTGACGGCGGTCGAGGCGGCGCAGGCCGCAACCCCGCGCCCGGACGCCCGCCACCGCATCGAGCACTTCGCCAACTTCCTGGTCCAGGATCCGGCGCGGACCTCCCGCAGGCTGGCGCGCATGAAGGCCGACGGCGTCATCCCGTCGACCACGGTCGCCTTCCTCTGGCGCCTGACCGACGTCAACGTGAAGGAGCCGGACATGAAGTTCTTCCCGATGAAGACGCTTCTCGACCTCGGCTTCCACCCGCCCGGCGCGCCCGACATGACCGGGTCCCAGCGCGAGAACAGCAATCCGCTGTTCTCAATCGAGCGAGCGGTAGCCCGGACCACCAAATACGGCCAGGTGGTCCAGCCGGAGGAGGCGGTAAGCGTCATGGACGGCCTGCGGATGTTCACCCGCTGGTCGGCCGAGGCCAACTTCCTGGAGCAGGACCGCGGGTCGATCGCAGTGGGCAAACTCGCCGATTTCGCGGTGTTCCGGGCCGATCCGACCAAGGCCGACCCGAAGACGCTGCGCGAGCTTCCGGTCGACCTGACGATCGTCGACGGCAAGGTCGCCTACGACGCCAAGGCGGCCCGCTAGAAGGGCAGCACCAGCACGGCCCAGGCCAGCAGCGGCCCCAGAGCCGCGACGCCGGCGGTGTAGATCAGCAGCTTGCGCAGCAGCGCCTCGCGCTCGTCCGGCTCGGCGTTGGCGACCACCAGGGCGCCGTTGGTCGAGAACGGCGAGGTGTCGACGATGGTGGTCGAGACCGCCAGCGCCGCCACCAGGCCGATGGCGTTCAGGTGCCCTTGCCCGACCAGCGGCAGGGCCAGCGGGATGACCACGCCAAGCAGCGCCGTCGACGAGGCGAAGGCCGAGACCACGCCGGCCAGATAGCAGAGCAGCAGGGCGGCGAGCGCGGCGATTCCGATGGTCGCCACGCCGCCGGCGATCCAGTCGACGACGCCCAGCTTCTCCAGCAGGGCGACATAGGTGATCACGCCGCAGATCAGCAGCACGGTCGACCAGCTGACGCCATTGATCGCCCCGGCTTGGCTCTTGGGCGCGACGATCGCCAGGGCGGTGATCACGAACACCGCCGCGAAGCCGACGTTGACCTCGAACAGGGTGACGCTGGCCGCGAACCCCGCCAGCGCGGCGAGGGTGGCCATCTGCTCGAAACTCAGCGGCTCGGTCGGCGGCGCGACGGCCGCATCCGCCGCCGCCGGGCCGCGGCGCATCAGCACCAGGAAGATGCCGGCCGCGACCGCAAGGTTGATCACCATGCTGGCCAGGAAGATCAGCGCCGGCTGCGCCGTCAGGCCGGCGTTCTCGACCACCTCGTTGGTGATGACGCCATAGACGCTGATCGGCGAGAAGGCGCCTGCCTGGGCGCCGTGGATGGTCATCAGGCCGAGCATCAGCGGCGACAGTCCGAACTGCCGCGCGAACCGCAGCGCCAGGGGCGCGAGGATCGCCACCGCCGCCGGGCCCAGAGCTCCGAAGCCGGTCAGCAGGGCGCCCACCGCGAACACCAACCAGGGGATGACCGCGCGGCTGTGGCCGGTGAGGGCGGCGGCGCCGTTCACCAGCCGGTCGATGGACCCGTTCTTCTGGGCGATGGCGAAGAGGTAGGTGATGCCGACCAGGGTCAGGAACAGGTCGGCGGGGAACCCGGCCAGGATGTCCTTCGGCGTCTGGCCCGAGATCAGCACCCCGAGGATGAAGGCGCCGGCGAAGCCGAGAACGCCCATGTTGACGCTGGTCGTCGCCGCCACCGCGAAGATCGCGATCAGGATCGCGACGGCCCAGATTTCAATTCCCATGACGCCCCCCGCCGCCGGCGGCTGCTGTCCCGGCCGTGCGACCGGCGGATTTAGCCTGAGAATCTGCGCCGCGCGAAGCGGGGGTGTGAGGAGGTGGCGGCGCCGCAATAATTCTGAGGTCAGACTCAATTCTTTGACGAACCCGCGCGGCGACGCTACGCATCAACTACGCCGCTTGTGGGGGCGTGGAGTATCGCATCGCTTGCGCCGCGCCGGCCCGGTGGACGGGCCGCCTGCGGCCGCGCCGGCCTGAACGCGGAGTCCTGACATGAGCTTGTTGTTGCGTCGCCCCTCTTCCCGCCTGGCCCCGGCGCTGGCCGCGGCGACGGTCCTGCTGGCGGCCGCCAGCGGCGCCGCGGCTCAGACCGTCGATTGGCCGCAGTATGGCGGCGACGCCGGCTTCTCGCGCTATTCGCCGGCCAACCGGATCACCCCGCGCAACGTCAAGGGGCTGAAGGTTCTCTGGACGCGCTCCGGCCTCGACGCCGACCTGACGCGCAAGTTCCCCGACCTCCAGGCGCCGAAGTATTTCCGCTCCACGCCCGTCGTCGTGGGCGGCGTCGCCTATGCCCCGAACGCGGTCGGCCTGGCCGAGGCCTTCGACGCCGTCACCGGCAAGACCATCTGGACCCAGCGGCCGTTCAGCGAGGCGCGCCGCGAGGTCGCCGGCTCGGCCGGCCGCGGTCTGGCGCTTTGGGGCAAGGGCAAGCCGCGGCGGGTGCTCATCGTCCGCGGGGCCTATCTCTACGCCCTCGATGCGGCGACCGGCGCGGCCGATCCGAAGTTCGGGGAGGGCGGCCGCGTCAGCCTGACCCGCGCCGGCGGCGGCCGGTTCTCGGTCAGCGGCGGCCCGGCGATCGCCGGCGACGTGGTCATTGTCGGCGGCGACGGCTCGGCGGACGACAACGGCGACTATGGCCAGTCGCGGCGGGGGATCGGCGAAAGCGTCCGCGCCTACGACGTCCACACCGGCGCCCTGTTGTGGGAGTTCTCGCCGGTTCCGGCGGTCGGCGACCCGGCCCGCGCCAGCTGGCCGGCGGACGTGGTCGGCACGGTCGGCAGCATGGGCTCCTACGGCACGATCGCCTACGACGCCGAGCTCGGCTACGCCTACTTCGCGTTCTCCGCCCCGGCTCCTCCGGGGCTGGCAGGGTGGCGCGCCGGCGACAACCTCTATTCCAACACCCTGGTCTGCGTCGACGCGCGGACCGGCCGCAAGATCTGGCATCGCCAGCTGGTCCATCACGACGTCTGGGACTACGACCTCTCCGCCCCGCCGGTGCTCGGCTGGGCCAAGGTCGGCGGCAAGCGCATCAAGACCGTCATGCAGACCGGAAAGATGCCGCTGCTCTTCACCTTCGACCGCCGCACCGGCGAGCCGGTCTGGCCGATCGAGGAGCGGCCGGTCCCCGCCTCCGCCCTTCCGGGCGAGGCGCTGTCGCCGACCCAGCCGGTCCCAACCCGGCCCGCGCCGCTCGACCGCGTCACCGTCACGGAAAGCGACCTCATCGACTTCACCCCGGCCCTGAAGGCCGAGGCGCTGGAGATCTTCCGCAAGTACAACCCCGGCGTCTTCTACGCCCCGCCGAGCACGGTGGGGCTGGGCGGCAAGCTCGGCGTCCTGGTGCTGCCCGGCACCGACGGGGGCGGCAACTGGAACACCGGCGCCTTCGATCCAAAGACCGGCGTGTACTTCGGCGCCACCATCACGACCGTCGCCAACTACGCGGCCAAGCCGAACGCCGACGGCTCCAGCGCGCCGGCCCCGAACCTGTTCCACGTCGACGGGCCCCAGGGCCTGCCCCTGGTCAAGCCGCCTTACGGCCGGATCACCGCGGTCGACATGACCTCCGGCTCCATCCGCTGGGTAACCCCGATCGGTCAGGGGCCGACCGATCACCCGGCGCTGAAGGGCCTCGGCCTCGGGCACCTCGGCATCCCCGCCCGCGCGGCGGTCGCCGTCACCGACAGCCTGGTCTTCGCCGGCCAGAGCAGCGATGCGGTCAATCTGGCGGCGCTGCAGAACGGCTACGCGCCCAAGTTCAACGCCTACGACAAGGCGACCGGCGCCATGCTGGTCGAGCTCGACCTGCCGCCCGGTTCGGGAACAACGGGCGCGCCGGTGACCTACATGGTCAAGGGCAAGCAGTACGTCCTCGTCGCCGTCGGCGGTCGCAACGCCCCGCCACAGTGGGTGGCCTTCGGCCTCTGACGCCGCTCCGCAGACCGGCCCCGCGGCCCAACACCGACCTCACGTGAAAGAATTCGGACGATGTCAAAACAACAAGCTCAGTCACCGTTGGACGACGCGCCAGAGGGGGAAATCGTCTCCGATTGGGTGCTCGTCGACCAGGCGCTGATCTCGAAGTTCGGAGAGGCGACGCTCGATCCCGATCCGATGCACGTCGATCCGGAGTGGGCGGCCCGCGGACCGTTCGGGGCGACCATCGCCTTCGGCTTCCTCACCGTCTCGCTGCTCACCCACCTGATGCACTCGGCGATGAACAACGAGCCGGTCAGCGACCTCAGCCAGGGGTTCTATCTGAACTACGGTTTCGACCGCCTGCGCCTGCTCTCGCCGGTGATGGTCGACAGCCGCGTGCGCGGCGTCTTCCGGCCGCTTGGCAAGCGGGTCGACGACAAGGGTCGCGTCGTCGCGACCTTCGACTGCCGGATTGAGATCGAGGGCGCCTCGAAGCCGGCGCTGGTCGCCGAATGGCTGACCCTCTGGGTGCCGCCGGAAGCGGCCCTCGGCTGACGTCGGTCGCGCGAGGGAAGCGGGCGGGCTTGCGCAGAAGCCCGCCCTTTTTAACTCAGGACGCGGCCGGGGCGATGGCCACGACGATCGCCGCCGCGCCGCTCGCCGTCCAGCTGTAGGTCGCGCCGCGCGGGATGTAGAGGGTGTCGCCGCCGCCGGCCCGGATGGTGCGGTCGCCGTCCTTGAACTCGATCGAGCCGGTCTTGATGGCGACGTAGCGGGTGTCCGGCGCCGACTGCACGCGGCCGCTCGCCGACGGGCGCCAGGCCAGAACCTTGCCGCCGCGGCCGCTGTCCATCAGCTCATGGACGCCGCCGGTCGGGCCCTTCACGAAGTCGCCTTCCGGGATGGCGGTCGGATCGAGGGTGGTTCGGACCTGCTTATCCTTCAGACGCGCCTCGTCGAACGGGAAGACGATGTATTGGTGGACGTAGCGATCGGCATCCTTGGCGGTGCTGGTCAGGCCCGGCGGGATGAAGCCGATATAGCCCTTTTCCACCAGGCGCTCGGTGCCGTCGGCGGTCACCGAAACGATGCTGCCGCGGGCCACGTGGATCACTTCCGCCGAGCGCGGCGTGCCGATCGAGTACTGTTTGCCATGGACGTCGGAGTAGCCGACCACCGCGCCGTTCTCGCGCGGCGCATAGGTGCCGGCGACGATCTTCATCGAGCCGGTGGTCAGCTCGCGCTTGGCCGGCAGGGTCGAGCCGTCCGTCTCCATCTTGATGATCCGCGTCGAGGGCGCGGCGGCCGGCGCCTGGGCCGACGCGGACAGGGGAGCGGCTCCGGCGAGCAGGAGGCCAAGCGACAGGGCAGTCAGGCGAGAGCGAGCCAGCATAGGATCTCCGAAGATGGTGTAGGGCGCAGACGGCGCAGGAACTGCCCCGATCTGACCACAAGGGTGGAGCTGGAGGCGATGCAAAACGTGCCCCGCTTGGTGCGCGCATGACACCACTGGTTGTATTCGCAGGTCTGACCTACCGAACCGGGCCGAACTTCCCTCGGAGAGGTCCCCCGACCACGGTGAAGCTTTTAGGCCACATCCGCCAGTAAAATGAGGATCGCCTCAGTTTCCCGGCGGCTGCACGCCCTCGCCAGGGTGTTCAGGGCTGCAGTTCCTTCAGCCGCGTACGCAGCTCGACCTTGTTGACCTTCTCCAGGGTGCCGCGGGGCAGGGCGTCGACCAGGTGGACCTCCCGGACCGCCTTGAACTCCGCCAGCTTCTCGCGGGTCGCCTGGATGATCCGGTCGGCCAGATCCGCCGGGGCCCCCGGCAGCGGCACGACGAACGCGGCCGGCACCTCGTCGAGCATCGGGTGCGGCCGGCCGACGACCGCCGATTCCAGCACGCCTGGCACGGTGTTGATCGCCATCTCGACTTCCGAGGCGGCGACGTTTTCGCCGCCGACGCGCAGCATGTCCTTGGCGCGGTCGGCGAAGAAGAAGTAGCCGCCGGGCCCCACCGTCACCCGGTCGCCGGTGATGAAGTAGCCGTCGGCGTCGAAGGCGTTGGCGGTGGCCTCCGGGTTGTTGAAGTACTCGGCGAACAGGGTCACGCCGCGCACCCCCTTGATGAAGAAGTCGCCGGTCTCGCCGAGCTGCGCCGGCTGGCCGTCGTCACGGGTCACGCGGAACTCATAGCCGGGGACCGCCCGCCCCATCGACATCGAGGGGTTGGGGAAATGGACGTCGCCGACGGTGCCGAGGGTGATGGTCTCGGTCATGCCCCACCAGCCGATGGTCTTGATGCCGAACTTGGCGTCGGTCGGCGGCGAGCAGATGCCGTTGCCCCACAGGCGATACCGGTGGTCCGGCGGGACCGGCCGCTCCATCAGCGCGCGGGTGCAGAACGGCACCACCGAGGCGAACGTCGCCCCGTGGCGCACCGAGTTGTCCCAGAACCGCGAGGCGGAGAACCGCGGCTGGACGATGCAGGCGCCCCCGGCCCACAGGCTGGCCAGCAGCGAATAGGACTGGGCGTTGGTGTGATAGAGCGGCAGCGAGACCAGGTGACGGTCGGCGGCGGTCAGCCCCTGCACGTTCGCCCCGGTGCGGCCGCCCCACAGGGCGTTGGCGTGGGTCCACAGCACCGCCTTGGGCCGCGACGTCGTGCCGGACGTGTACTGGATGGCGAAGGGGGCGAGCGGGTCGGGCGCCCGCTGCGGGATCTGGTCCGGGTCGCCGTCGAGGCGGGCGAAGGAATCCGCCGCCTCGGTCGCGGTCTCCGGCGGCTCGCCGCAGTCGGTGTCGGTCACCGCGATCCATGCCGCGCCGGGGAAGGCGCCGCGCAGCAGGCTGGCGAACCGCGGCTGGGTGATCGCCGCCACGGCGCCCGAATGGCTCGCGAAATAGGCCAGCTCGTCAGCCGTCGAGCGGGCGTTGGTCGTGACGCCGACGGCGCCCAGCCAGCCGCAGCCGAACCAGGCGAACACCGTCTCGGGGCAGTTCTCCAGGTGGATCAGCACCCGGTCGCCGGCGCGCACGCCGCGGGCGTGCAGCCCGCCGGCCACCCGCTTCACCCGCTCGACGAACTGGGCGTAGGTCCAGGTCCGGTGCTCGCCGGTGAACGGCGCCCAGATCAGGTACGGCGCATCCGGCCGGGCCTCGACCTGCAGGGTGAGCAGCGTGCGGATATCCTGGCCTGCGAGCGGCAGGATATTCGGGTTCTCGACGCCCCAGCGCCCCATCGGCTTCCTCCTTCTCGTCAGGTCGCCGTCGCCGCTTTCGCGCCGCGTGTGGGACCTGTTCCACAAAGCCAATACCCCGTCAGGATCGCTGAGGTAGCCGTTTTCAAGGTTCCAGGCGGTGCGGATCAAGCACCGCCGGGTCTCAGGCCTGCGGCGCGGGCTCGGCCGGCAGAATCGCCGCCCCGCCCGACAGCGACCGCGCCAGGAGATCGGCGACCGGCGGCAGGTTCTCGGGCAGCGGTTGGCCGGGATAAAGCAGCCGGGCCCACAGCACGGTCGCCGCGTCCGCCACGGCGTCGTCGTCGGCGTCGAGCTCGCGCAGCAGCGCCAGCAGCTCGGCCTGCGGATAGATGAACAGCTTGCGGGCCAGCTCGTCCATCATCGCCCCCAGCATATAGGCGGCCAGCAGCGCCGTCCGGGGATCGACCGCCCCCTCCGGATAGTGCCGCGTCACGCTGGAGGCGATGCGGACATACCAGTTGTGGTTGGAGGTCTGGCCCAGGGATGCGAAGGCCGGGATCTCATCGCCCAGCTGCAGCAGGCAGCGCATCAGGCCGGTGTTGGCGCGGCACAGGGCGAACCAGATGCGGTTGGTCGCCCGGATCGCCTCGATCGCGCTCGGATAACCCGAAGCCTGGCGGAAATGGTCGCCGACGAAGTCCTCCAGGAAGCTGCCCAACACCGCCGCCGACGCCTCGGTCTTGTCCTTGAAGTAGACGTAGAACAGGCCTTCGGCGACGCCGGCCGTCTCCGTGACGTCGTTGGTGCGCAGGCCGTGGTAGCCCTTGGCGCTCAGCACCTTGGCGGTGGCGATCTTCAGGCGCTCGCGCGTGCGCTGCCCCTTCTGAGGCGGCGGGTCCGTCTCGAACCGCCGCTCCAGGAAATTCACGTACGACAGGCGGCTCGCGCTCTTGCTCTTGGCGCTTCTGGAGGCTCTCACGGAGGCGTCGGCTTCATATCGAGAAAAACGCTCACAAAAAGCCCGCGGCTCGCCGACTTGCGCGGGCGCGGAACGGGATTGTCTCCAAGACTGACATTACGCAAGCCCCCGAAACAAGCCCGGACGCGGGCCTGAGCGGCCCGGCCCAGCCTGGAATCGGTGCCAAGATTGCACCGTTTGGGCGCCGAATGCACCTCCTGGCTTGGCGCCGCCGCCGCCTCGCGAGCCCTTACTTCGTCCGCTGGGCGCGCTCGATGTCTTCGATCGCCTTGGACATGGCCACCGAAGCGCCGCGCCAGCCGGCGGCCCCGTCGGCCTGGTTCCAAGCGACGGCGATCGCCACGTCGATGTCGGGGCAATAGACCATCGAGACGCCCCAGTACCCGCCATGCGACCAGCACATCCGCTTGCCGAACCGGCTGGCTCCCAGAAGGGGCGCGTGGGCGAGCTTGCCATTGGCGGTCGGCGGGATCTGCAGCGCCATGGCCAGGGTCGGGCTCTTGTCGAACATGTCGCCCTGCAGCAGCGGCCGGACGAAGCGCACCAGGTCGCCGACGGTCGAGACCAGCCCGCCGCCGCCGAACAGGTCCATGGAGGCGTCGATGACGCGCGCATCGAGCGGTCCGACGTACTGGTGGGCCCGCCGCTCCCCGGCCGGAGCCGGCTGGTAGGTTTCCCAATAGGTCGAGCTCAGCCCGCGCGCCGGCAGTTGCAGCTCGTAGGACACCGCGTCGGCCAGCCGCTTGCCGGTCGCCCGCTCGATGATCTCGCCCAGCACCAGGTACGAGAGCTCCGAATAGTTGTAGTCGCGGCCCGGCGGGGCGACCGGCTCGCCGTTCTTCATGCCGAAGGCGATCTGCTCCTCACGGGTCCACTTGTGCCCCGGGTCCTTCATCACCGCCGCCGCGAAGGCCGGGGAGGTGCTGTTGTCATAGAGGCCGCTCGTGTGGGTCAGCAGCTGGAACACGGTGATGGCGTCGACGTCGTAACCGTCGTCCTTGAGCAGCTTGCGCGTCTGGTCGGAGATCAGCGGCGACATCGGGTCGTAGATGCCGAACTTGCCCTGCTCGATCAGCCGGATGGCGGTCGCCGCCACATAGACCTTGGTCACGCTGGCGATGCGGAAGGCGTCAGTGGTCTTCACCGGCTCCGGCTTGCCGATGGCCAGGGCCCCGGTCGCGCCTTGCCATTCCAGGCCCCAGCGCGGTGCGCTGACAGCGGCGATGACGCCGGGGATGGTCTTGTCCGAGCGGGCGATTTCCTCGATGGCCGCCTGCAGGCGCGCCTCCGGGGCTTGCGGCTGCGCCGCCGCCGAGCTGCAAAGGCCGGCGGCCAGCGCCGCGGCGATTATCCCAGATCTGATTTTCATCCCGAACCTTCCCTCGCCCGATTGTCGCCTCGGTGCGGACCACGTTGACACGTCCCGGAACATGAGCTCAACCTCAATTATTCGGAAAGGCGACGCGTTATCGGCGCCGTTACTGAGCTCTGCCGGTTGTCGAATGCGACAGCGATTGTCCTGAGGTAAGACGATCGTCGCCTGGCCAATGAAAAAAATGGTTCGTAAGTCGCGTTCGACGGACCTTGAACCGACCGTCGGGAGGCGATCGATGATCGAGCGTTCAGGGACACTCGACGTGCGCGAGGCCGTCGCGGGGGCGGGGCGTGAACGCGGCGACCTCGGCCCGCTGTCCGTCGCCAGCTTCGCCTTCGGCTCGTTCGGCACCGGCGTGTTCAGCACCGTGCCGAGCGTCCTGCTGCTGTTCTACTGCACCGAAATCGTCGGCCTGCCCGCCGCCTGGGCGACGGCCATCGTCTTCGCCCCCAAGGCCTGGGCCATCCTCTGGGATCCTTTCGTCGGCGCCTGGTCGGACCGCACCCACAGCCGATGGGGCCGGCGGCGGCCGTTCATCGCCGCCGGCGCCATCGGCGTCGCCCTGGCCATCATGGCCCTGTTCCATCCGCCTCCCGGGGCGGGGGCCACGACGGCGGTCTGGATTGGCCTGGCCTACTTCGCCCTGGCGACCACCTATTCGCTGTTCGCCGTCCCCTATACGGCCCTGCCGGCCGAGATCGGCCGCGACGCCGGCGCCCGCTCGCGCCTGATCTCGGCGCGCATGGCGCTGCTGATGGTCGGCATCCTCGCCGGCGCCGCCGTCGCCCCGATGCTGGTCGAAGCCTTCGGCGGCGGCCGCCCCGGCTACGGGACGATGTCGCTCCTGATCGGCGCGGCGGCCGGGCTTGCGATGCTCGCGCCGCTGATGATGCTCGGGCCGCACGATCCGGCCCGGCCCGCGACCACGGCCAAGGCCCGCCCCTCCGACCCGCGCCGCCTGCCGCTCGGCGACCGCCCGCTGCGGCTCCTGACCCTGGCCTTCCTCATCCTGCTCACGGCCATTGGGGCGGTGTCGGCCGCCGGTCCCTATCTGATCGTCGGCGCGCTGGGCCGCAGCCAGGCCGACGTGGGGATCGCCCTTGGCGCCTCGATCCTGACGACCGCCTTCACCGTCCCGGTCTGGGGCTGGCTCGGCCGGCGGTTCGAGGAGCGCCGCGTCCTGTGCTTCGCCGCCATCCTCTACGCCGCGGCCCAGGTCGGGATCGGCGCGGCGGCGCTGGCTGGCTTGCCGTGGCCGCTGATGATCGTCGGCTTCGCCATCGCGGGGCTGCCCATGGCCGCGCTGCAGGTGCTGCCGTTCGTCGCCGCCGCCCACCTCATCCGCGACTACGTCGATCGCGAAGGCGGCGCCGAGGGCGTCCTCACCGGCGCGTGGACGGCGACCGAGAAGCTCGGTCTTGCTTGCGGGCCGGCGATCACCGGCCTGGCCATCGGCGCCACCCGGGGCGGCCACGGGTCGATTCCGCTGTTCCTGATGATCGCGCCGACTGTGCTCGCGCTCCTCGCCCTCATCCCTCTAGTTCTTTCCATGTGGACCAGCCGTCATGCAGGCGCCGCGCCTCACTCGTCTTGACGAATACGTCGCCTGGCACGCCGCGCAGGACCCGGATCTCGAAGCCTGCGTGCTGGGGGCCGAGCGGTGGTCCTACGCCCGCCTGTCGACCGAGATCGACGCCCTGGCCGCCGCCCTGCTGGCCGCCGGCGTGGGCAAGGGCGACCGGGTCGCCACCCTCCAGACCCCGCGGCCGGAGTACCTCGTCGCCTTCCTGGCCACCGCCGCCATCGGCGCGATCTGGGTCGGCCTGAATCCCAAATACCGCCGCGCCGAGCTCGAGCACGTCGTCCGCGACAGCCGGCCCAAGGTGCTGATCGCCCGCAGCCACGTGGAGGACCGCGACTACGCCGCCGACATCGCGGCCCTGCGCGAGGCCGCTCCCTCGATCGAGACCTGCGTCGTGTTCGCCGGCGATCCGCCGGTGGCGGGCGCCCTCGACATGGCCGCCTTTCTGGCGGCCGGCGCTGGCGTCGCCGCCGGCCTCGACGCGGCCCGTGCAGGAGTCGGCGGCCAGGACCCCTGCCTCATCGTCTACACCTCGGGCTCGACCGGCGCGCCGAAGGGCGCCCTCCTGAGCCATGCCGCCTTGTCCGGCTTCGCCCATGACCAGGACGAGGTCTGGCACGTCGAGCCGGCCCGCTCGCTGAACTATTTCCCGATCAACCACGTCGGCTGCGTCGCCGACATCTCCCTGCCGGTGATCGTCGGCGGCGGCTCGATGATCTTCATGGAGCACTTCGACCCGCGCGGCTCGCTGGAGCTCATCGCCCGCGAGAAGGTGACGCTGTGGGGCTCGGTGCCCAGCGTCTTCCAGCTCCAGCTCTCCGTCCCCGACTTCGGCGCCTTCGACCTGTCGAGCGTGCAGCTGATCATCTGGGAAGGCGCGGCCATGTCCCAGGATCTGGTCGACATCCTGCTGCAGTTCGGCCGGCCGATGGCCACCAACTACAGCATGACCGAGGCGCTGGGCATCGCCCTGCTGGAGCCGACCCGCGACCGCGAGGCGCTGGCCGGTTCGGTCGGCTCGGCCTTCGCCGAGGCCGAGGTGCGCCTCGTCGGGCCGGACGGCGCGCCGCCCCCGGCCGGCGAGCCGGGCGAGATTCTCGTCCGCTCGCCCTATCTGATGCTCGGCTACTGGGGCCGGCCCGACGCCACGGCCGAGGTCCTGACGCCCGACGGCTTCTTCCGCACCGGAGACCTCGGCGTCCTGCGTCCAGACGGCCGCTACCGGATCGTGGGGCGCATCAAGGAGATGTACAAATCCGGCGGCTACAACGTCTATCCGCGCGAGGTCGAGGCCGTGCTCGAGGCTCACCCCGCCGTCGCCATGGCCGCGGTGGTCAGCCGCCCCGATCCGCTGTGGGACGAGGTCGGCGTCGCCTATGTGATTCCCCAGGCGGCGGTCACGCCGCAGGACCTGGAGCAATGGTGCCGGGAGCGGTTGGCCAACTACAAGGTGCCCAAGCTGGTGCGGGTCGACGCGGACCTGCCCTTCCTGCCGATCGGCAAGATCGACAAGACGGCCCTGAAACGTCGCGCGGCCGACGAGTCGGCCTAGCGGTTCCTGACTTGCGGCCCGTCAGCCGCTATGCCTTGCGGCCGCTTGAGCTGACGTGTCCCGGAGACCTTGATGACCCCTGCCGAGTTGCTGGCGCTTGATTTCGGCACGCTGCCCGACCTGATCCGGGTCCGGGCGCAGACGCAGGGCGAGCGGCCGGCCGCGATCGATCCCGCGCGGACGGTATCGTACGCCGAGCTCGACCGGCGCATGGATCGGGTCGCCGCCGCCCTCCAGCGTGACGGCGTCGGCCACGGCGAGGTCGCGGCGATCTGCGCCGCCTCGCGGGTCGAATATCTCGAGGCGTTCTTCGGGACCCTGCGCGCCGCCGGCGTCGTCGCCCCGCTCGCGCCGTCTTCGACCCCCGACAGCCTGCTGGCCCAACTCGCCGACAGCGGGGCCAAGGTCCTGTTCCTGGATCGTCAGGTCGCCGACCACCTCGGCCCCGCCCTCGGCGCGGTCGCGGCCCGCCGAGTCAGCCTCGACGGCTCCGACGCCGGCGTCCCGTTCGATGACTGGTTGGCCGACGAGGAACCGGTCCGGCGCGACATCGCTCCGGAGGACACCTTCAACATCATCTATTCGTCAGGAACGACGGGCGTCCCCAAGGGCATCCGCCAGCCGCACGCCATGCGCTGGGCCCACATGCGGCGGGCGGTCTATCCGAACGATGCGGTGACCCTGCTGTCGACGCCGCTCTATTCGAACACCACCCTGGTGTCGCTTCTGCCGACCATCGCGGCCGGGGGCTGCGTCGTCCTGATGGCAAAGTTCGACGCCGAACAATTCCTGGCGCTGTCGCAGGCCCATCGCGTCACCCATGCCATGCTGGTGCCCGTGCAGTACCAGCGGCTGATGGACCACCCGCGGTTCGACGATTTCGACCTGACCGCCTACCGCATGAAGTTCGCCACCTCGGCCCCGTTCCCGGCGGAGCTGAAGCGCCGGGTGCTGGACCGCTGGCCCGGCGGGCTGGTGGAGTTCTACGGCATGACCGAGGGCGGCGGCACCTGTGCGCTCGAGGCCCACGCCCATCCGGACAAGCTGCACACCGTCGGCCGCCCGCTGCCCGGCCACGACGTCCGGCTGATCGGCGACGACGGCGCGGAAGTCGAGCCCGGCGGCGTCGGCGAGGTGGTCGGGCGCTCCGGCGCCATGATGACGGGCTATCACAACCAGCCCGCCAAGACCGCGGAGATCGAGTGGCGCAGCCCCGACGGCCTGCGCTACCTGCGCAGCGGCGACGTCGGCCGGTTCGACGCCGACGGCTTCCTGGTGCTCATGGACCGCAAGAAGGACATGATCATCTCCGGCGGCTTCAACATCTATCCGGGCGACGTGGAGGCCGAGCTGACGCGCCATCCGGCCGTGCTGGAGGCGGCCGTCGTCGGCGTGCCCTCCCGCGCATGGGGCGAGACGCCGGTCGGCTTCGTCGCCCTCCGCCCTGAGGCCGCGGTCGCCGCCGACGCCCTGCGCGCCGAGGTCAACGCCCGCCTCGGCAAGCACCAGCGGCTGTCCGACCTGCGGTTCGTCGAGGCCCTGCCGCGCAGCGCCATCGGCAAGGTGCTGAAGCGCGAGCTGCGCGAGGCGTACGCCGCCGAAGCGGCGCCGGCCGCGCACATGTCAGATGGTCGACATAACACCGGTTCGTGAACGCCGCCGAAGCCTGATCGGCGTATATAGACGCGTCGCCTTTGACGGGGGCGGCGCCCGCAAAACAATCCATCCAAAAGGGGTTCACGATGCCCAAGATGGTGTTCAGCGCGGTAGCATCCGTCCTGCTGCTCGGTGCGTCCGCCGCTCAGGCGCAAGACGACCGCATGGTCGTCAAGATCAGTGACGTCAACACATCCTCGATGGCGGGAGCGGCGACCGTTCTCAGCCGCGTCGACCGCGCCGCCCGCGTCTTCTGCGGCGAGCGGGATTTGCGCGACCTGGGCCGCAGCTATCTCATCCTGAGATGCCGGCGTGAGATGACCGGAAAGGCCGTGGTCAAAATCGATCGGCCGATGGTCACCGCGCTCTATGAGCAGGTCCAGCCGACCATCATTCTCGCGTCCCGCTGATTGACATAAGCCGAGGCGGCAAAGTCTCGCCCATCCAGCCCCAACTTGCAGCCCGCTGACGACCGTCACGCCATGCGGGCTGCCCATTATCCAGCCTCCAGCCGGCGCCTCAGCGGCGCGACAGGCCTTGCCCGGCGCCGTTCGAGACCGACGCGCCGTCGCCGCCCGGGCCCAAGGGCGCGACGACCACCTCGGTCTTCAGCCAGGCCTTGATCCATCCCTTGTTGCGATCCTCCAGCGGCGGCGCGTCGGCGCCGCAGCGCCGGATCGCGAACACCCGCCGTTCGCTGAGCCGCAGCAGGGCTTCCTCGAACCGGTCGGCCAGCCGCCCGGCCCGGCCTTTCAGCTGGGCGTCGCCGCCGATCGCGTGGAGGATGGACCGCACCGGCCGGCGGACCGGCCGCACGGACGCGCCGGCGGCGCTGAAATAGAGGCCGATCTTCTTGGCCAGCAGGTCGGCGCCGCGGTTGGCGCGGTTGTCGAAGGCGAGGATCCGGCCGTCGATGCGATGGGAGGCCGCCTCGCGCCACGCGGCCCGCAGATCCGGATCCAGGGCGACCACGAACCTCTCGCTGCCGGGCAGTTCCGTCACCCGCAGGGCCGGCGGCCCGCTGTCGCCGAGCTCCAGTTGGCCGAGGGCGAGAATCTCGCGCCCGACCTGCGCCTGCACGGCCAGGAGCTCGCCGCCGCAGTAGTGACGCCGCTTGGCGCTCAGGATTTCGCTCGCGCCGATCAGAACCGCCTCGACGTTGCGCGCTTGCAGACGGTCGATCAGCACCGTGAGGACATCGAGCGCCAGGGGGGTAATGGCGTCCACGAGGCCCCAGCCTGCTCGCGGATCGGCCCCGCGGGCCAGGCGCAGCGGCATCTGTTTCAGGCCTTCACGATGCAGGAGCCGAAGAGCTCCGCCGGTCTCGCCCCAACCCAGGTCCCGGCAATCGGGACCGGCCCGCATCGCCGCGCCGAGCAGCGCTCGATACCCGATGTGGTCCGGTGCGACGAACGCCGACGGCCGCTCGTCCACCTCGCTCAGGCCGGGAAGGTCGAGCGGCAGGCCTGTCGTCCCCATGAGGAGGGCCGGCGGCCAATTCTGCTGGAGTTTGTTCATCGCAACTGCGCCCCGCGTCGTCTTGTGGCGCTTAGTTGCGCCGCAAGTGCAGGCGAAGTCATCGATAGAGTAGAGCCGCACTTAACATATGGCAGACAGCGGCTTGCAATGCGGATTCAAAAAAACTTCTCCGGCCACGCGTCTCTGCAAAAAACATAAGTGAAAACAGCGTTTTTTCGCTGATGATCGGTCGTTTTCCGCAGGCTGCGCCGTCCTTGCCGGCCAAAGCCGCGCCCTACCGTCCGCACATCGATCCAGCAGGGGTCGGTGAGTTGAATAGCAATCGCAAAATTCAACCAAGGAGTGTGGACGTGCTGAAGACCTACATCGCTGCGACCTCGCAGATCGAAAACCTCAAGGACCGTCTCGGACGAGATCAGAGCGGTGCTGCTCTGATCGAATACTCGATCCTGATCGGCCTTATCACCGCCGTGGCGGTGGTCGCGGTCGGCGTGATCGGCACCTGGGTGACTGGTCGCTGGACTGGCCTGGTCGCCAACCTCGGCCTGGCTCTCCCGTAGGCCGCTTTTGGGAGGCGGGCCCGCCCCCCAGCCCGCCTCCCGCTTCTTCTCAATTCGGAGCCCCAAGATGCGCAACATCGGTTTCGTCCTTCTCGCCGTCGCCGTGGTCCTCGCGGGTCTGACCGTCTGGGGCTTGAGGCAGATCGCCTCGGCGCGCCCGCAACCGGAGCAGCGCCTCAACCAGACCACGGTCGTGGTCGCCACCCGGCCGCTCGGCTTCGGCGACGTGCTGAGCCCGGAGGTCCTGCGGGTCCAGGCCTGGCCGAGCGCGGCTCAGCCGCAGGGCTCGTTCAAGACCATCGCCGAGGTGACCGCCCAGCGCCGCGTGGCGCTCGGCCCGATCGCCGTCAACGAACCGCTGCTCGCCAGCCGGGTCTCCGGCCCCGGCGGCCGGGCGACGCTGTCGGGCGTCATCCGCACCGGCATGCGCGCCACCACCATTCGCGTCAACGACGTCTTCGGCGTGGCCGGCTTCGTCCTGCCGGGCGACTTCGTCGACGTCCTGATCACCCGCGGCGACGGCGCCGGCGTGACCGAGCCCAGCGACCGGCGGACCGATGTCCTGCTGCGCAGCATCCGGGTTCTCGCCGTCGACCAACTCGCCAACGAGAACAAGAACGACCCCGTGGTCGCCAAGGCCGCGACGATCGAGGTGACCCCCGAGCAGGCGCAGAAGCTGGCCCTGGCCGCCGACGTCGGCGTGCTGTCGCTGGCCCTGCGCGGCACGGCCGACCCGCTGGCCGGCGAGGACGAACTCGCCCCGGCCACCGTCCGGGTCGCCGACCTCGCCCTCGGCAAGACGGCCGCCGCCGCACCGGCCCGCCCGCGGGTCCGGCGCGCCCCGGCCGCCCCCTCGGGTCCGACCATCAAGATCATCCGGGGAGCCGACATCGAGCTCGTCCGTCTGCCGCAGGTTGGCTGAGGCAGGACAACTCCAACAGGGACAGGCCACGCGCCTGAGACGTCGATGAGATCCGCCCACTACGCCCGCCGCCAAGGCCTGGCCAAGCTTCTCACCACCCTGCTCGCGACGACGGCGATCATCGCCTCCGACGCAGCCGGCGCCCAGACGGTCCTGGCTCAACCGGCTTCGGCCCCGATCGGCGCGGCCGTCCAGAACGTCACCCCCGACGAAGCCGGATACGGCGGCCAGGTGGCCGTCGCCGCCGGCGGCTCGCGGATCCTCCGCTTCAGCCAGCCGATCGGCCAGGTCCTGGTCGGCAATCCGAAGGTCGCAGACGTCATCCCGCTGGGCGAGCGCACCATCTACGTCATGGGCTCGGGGGCCGGCGCGACCAGCCTGACCGTGATGCCCCGGGCCGGCGGCATGCCCCTGGCGACGCTGGAGGTGCGGGTCGGCTACGATGTCGACAGCGCCCGCCGCGCCATGCGCGACGTCATCCCCGATGAGGCGCTGGACCTCAGCGTCCGCGGCGACGGCCTGGTGCTGACCGGCACGGCCTCGTCCTCGGCCGCCGCCGCCCGCGCCGCCGCCCTCGCCGAGCAGTACGCGCCGGGCAAGGTGGTCAACCTCACCAGCATCCGTGGCGCCGAGCAGGTCATGCTCTCCGTCCGGGTGGCCGAGGTCCAGCGCAGCGCCCTGCAGCAGCTGGGACTGACCAACCTGTCGGCGCTCTGGGACCCCAACCATTCGCTGACCATCGCCCCGCCGTCCGGGGCCAGCGAGGCCATCGCCGCCCTACTGGGCCGCGAGGCGAAGGGCAACTGGAGCTATCAGGGCCTGTTCGAGGCCCTCGAGCGCAAGGGCTTCGCCTCCACGCTCGCCGAGCCCAATCTCGTCGCCCTCTCCGGCGAGACCGCGGTGTTCTTCGCCGGCGGCGAGTTTCCGGTCCCGGTGCCCCAGGCCGGCCAGAACGGCGGCAACCTGATCACCATCCAGTACAAGCAGTACGGCGTCAGCGTCGGCTTCACCCCCACGGTCTACGGCGACACCATCAACCTCGCCGTGGCGCCGGAAGTCAGCGCCCTCGACCCGGCCAACAGCGTCGTCCTGGAAGGCTTCCGGATCCCCGGCCTGACGACCCGACGCGCCAAGACGACGGTCGAGCTGCGCAACGGCCAGAGCTTCGCCATCGCCGGCCTGATCCGCCGCGAGTTCAGCGACAGCCTGCGCGGCTTGCCGGGCATCTCGCGGGCCCCGGTGTTCGGCGCCCTGTTCCGGTCCACCGGCTACCAGAACAACGAGACCGAGGTGGTCATCATCGTGACCGCCCACCTCGCCCAGCCGACCGACCGGCGCAATCTCGTCGTCCCGACCGACCTGCGTCGCGGGCCCAGCGAGGCCGACCTGTTCCTCGGCGGCGCCACCGACCAGCCGCGGCCGCTGCCGACGGCCGCCCGCGGGCCGGCGGCGACCGCGGTCGCCGGCCAGGCCGTGGCGCCGCCTCCCGCCGTCGCGGCCCCAGCCGAAAGGCCGGCCCCAGCGGTGGCGCCCGTCGCCGTCGGGCCGCTGGCCCCGCTCGCGGCCCCGGTTCGCCAGGCGGCGCTCAAGCCGAGCCGTGCGGCGGCGTCGCCACTGCGCCGGCCCGCGCCGGCTCCGACCGCTCCGGCCAGGCCGGTGGCGGCCAGCGCCGCGCCACCCTCCGTCGCCAAGCCGGCGGTCTCGCCCCTGGCCCTCAACTTCACCTCCTTGATCAGCCCGGCGGCGGCGTCCGCCACCCATCGGTAAGGAGCCGACCATGCGCATGCGACCCCTCATCGCCACGCTGACCTGCCTTCTCGGCCTTGGCGGTTGCGTCGAGAGCATCGACGCGCCGATGTCGCCGACCTTCGGCCAGGCGCTCGCCTCGATGGACGCCCAGATCGTCCGAAGCCCGATGTCCGATCTGCCGCCGGAAAGCTCCGGCGCCGTCGGGGTCGCCGCGACGATGCGCTACCAGAAGGGCGAGGTGAAGAAGCCCGAGACCCAGGCCACCTCGGCGACGTCCGGCCAGGCCGGCGGCAGCCCGCCGCCGCGGTGACGACCATGGGCCCCCATCCTTCTCGGCGGCCGTCGGTCCTGGCTCGGCGCCTTCGCGAGCTGGGGGCCGATCAACGCGGCAACGTCATCGTCTACGTCAGCCTGACGACGGCGACCCTGATGGGCCTGATCGGCCTGGCCCTCGACGGTTCGCGCGCCATGGTCACCCACGCCGAGGCCCAGGCCGCCGCCGACGCCGCCGCCCGGGCCGGCGCCTCCCAGCTCGACCGCCTGTCGGGCGCCTGCGCCCGTGCCAAGGCGCAGGCGACGTCGGTGACCAACCGCCAGCGCTTCGCACAGGGCGGCTCCGCGCCCGTCACCATCGCCGCCGGCAGCCCGGTCTGCCTCAACGGCCTGCCGGCCAGCGACGCCGCCGCGACCACGGCCTATGCGACCACCACCGACTCGGAGTCGGCCTACATCCAGGTCACCACCCAGCAGGTCGTGCACCAGAACACCTTCCTGGCGGCGCTCACCGCGCAGAACACCGTGACCATCCAGCGCTCGGCGGTCGCCGGCTTCCGCCAGGCCCTGTGCGCCAACTCGCCGGTGATGATGGCCTGTAGCACGATCGTCTGGACGCCCGGCGTCGCCTTCGACGCCTGGAGCAGCTACGGCGGGAACAAAGGCTTCCTGTCGACCTGCGGCAACAGCGCCGGCTGCGTCGCCGACACCCTGGCCGCCACCCAGCCGAGCTTCTGCGTCTCGGACGGCATGGACCCGGCCCCCGGCAACAAGACCAACAAGGCCCAGGAGGGCGTCAACGTCCGCTTCGGCCTCGGGACCAAGAACGATCCCCCCGCCGACATCGACGTCATCGATTTCAGCAACTACTCGTCCGAGGTGCCGGGGGCCCCGAACGCCGGCGCCAGCGGCTGGAACTGCGAGGCCTACTGGACGGCGCGCCACGCCGCCGATGGACTGCCAAAGCCGGCCGGATGCACCACCACGGCCGGCCCGCCGACCACCCGTTACGCGGTCTACCAGGCCGAACGCGCCGCCGGGAAAATCCCCGTCGCGGGTAAGCCCCCGGCCGGCATCCCGACGACCCCGGAAGAGCGGCGGCTTCTCTACCTCGCCATCTACAACTGCGACGCCAACAAGCCGGTCTCCTACCTCAAGACCTTCATGATCGGCCCGGCCAAGGGGACCAGCACCAAGACGCTCTACGTCGAGCCGGTCGCCCTGGTCACCTCCAAGACGGATCCCACCGTCGTGCACGAAGAAGTGCAGCTCTACAGGTGACCCATGCCCAAGCACGCGAACCTGACACGTCTGGGCAAGGATCAACGGGGCGCCGCCCTTGTCGAATTCAGCCTGCTCGCCCCGCTGCTGATCAGCCTCGCCTGCGGCCTGGCGGAGTTCGGCCAGGCGCTGCGCCAGTACACCGTGATGCAGAAGGGCGCACGGGACGCCGCCCACTACCTGGCGCGGGCTCCGTCGAACCCGTGCCCGGCCCCCGACGCCGCCTGGACTGCGAACGTCACGGCGGCCAAGGCGCTGGCCATCAACGGCTCGGTCGGCGGGACGACGCCGCGCTTCAAGGGCTGGACCCAGGCCGCGACCATCACCGTGCCGGCCCCGCAGTGCCTGCCCAATCCGCGCCTCAACGGGGCGGACCTGCCCCGCATCACCGTGACCATCGCCGCGCCCTACGCCGACATCGGCATGCTGCGGTCGTTCAGCCTCACGCCGATCACCATCACCGTCTCCTCGCAGGAACTGAAGGTGTCGTGATGGCCGGCCTGCGCAAACTCCTCCGCGACAACCGGGGCGGCGCCCTGGTCGAGATGACCCTCGTCTTTCCGCTGATGCTGCTGCTGACCTTCGGCCTGCTGGAGTTCGGCATGGTCTTCTGGCGCTACCACACCGCCGAGAAGGCGACCGCGGTCGGGGCCCGCTGGCTCTCGACGCGGCACGGGGTGGCCGGCTCGGCCCCGGTCACCACCGAGCTCTACACCGCGGTCGTGCCGGACTGCTTCGTCAACACCACCCAGGCGCCGGGGACCCGGTGTTCCCAGATCGCCGGCGCCGCCGCCTGGACCCAGACCTGCAGCGGCGCCGGCGGCGGCGGCTGCAACGCCGGCGTCATGGCCGCGCTGGTCGCCCAGATGCAGCAATACGCCCCCTTCATCACCCCCGCCAACGTCACCGTCCGCCTGCGCGGCTCGACCGTCGGCTTCGTCGGCCGCGGCCGGGCGGTGCCGCTGATCACCGTCGAGACGACCGGCCTGACCTACAACCTGATCGCCGTCGACGCCCTGGTCCGCTTCTGGACCCCGGCCGCCGTCCTCGGGCCGATCACCCTGCCCAGCTTCGCGTCAACCTTCCTCGCCGAAGACCAGAAAGAAGGACCCGGCCTATGACCCAGGCTCGCAAAATCCTGCTCGCCGGAATGGGCGACGAACTTCGCCTGAGCCTCGAGAGCGCGCTGAAGCGCCGGCCCGATGTCGAGGTCGAGGAGGCTCCGAGCGCCGAGCCGAGCGCCCTCAACGGCAAGGTCGTGGCCTGCGACGCCCTCATCGTCGAGGTCGACGTCCGCTCGATCGAGTCGACCGAGCGGTTCGCCCGGCTGGCCGCCGCCGCTGGCGACGGCAAGGTCATCGCCGCGACCCGGGTCGCCGATCCCGAGGCCGTGCGCCGCCTGTTCCGGGCCGGCGCCGCCGACGTCCTCACCGCGCCCTTCGCCCCTGACGCCTTCGAAAGCGCCCTGCACGACATCCTCCAGGCCGCCGGGCCGGACCCGGGCCGGCGCGGCGAAGTGATCACCGTCCTGCGGGCCAGCGGCGGGGCCGGGGCGACGACCGTGGCCCTGAACCTGGCGGCCCTGCTCGGGCGGCCGGAGCGCAAGGGCGCGCCGCGGCGGACCTCGACGATGCTCGATCTCGATCTGCAGTTCGGCGACGCCGACCTCGCCCTCGACCTCGAGCCGCGCAGCACCGTCGTCGACGTCCTGCGCGCCGAACAGAGGTTCGACGGCCGGCTGCTGCAGAGCGCCATGGTCGACCACAATTCGGGCCTGCGGCTGCTGGCCTCGCCGCCGGACGTCGTGCCCCTCGATGCGCTGAGCCCGGCCTTCGCCGCCCGCATCGTCGCCCAGTCGGCCCAGCTGCACGACTTCACCGTCGTCGACCTGCCGGTCGCCTGGACCGACTGGACGATCCAGATCCTCCGCGACTCCAGCCGCCTGGTGCTCGTCGCGCCGCCGACTGTGCAGGGCGCCATCGGCGTCAAGCGCATCCTCGACGGGCTGGAGGCGGCGGCCATCGAAACGCCGGCCCTCTTCGTGATGAACAAGCTCGCCAACATGGTCGACGCCTTCGAGAAGCCGAGCCGGATCGCGAAGTCGCTCAATCGTCCGGTCGATGCGGTGCTCAGCCTCGACGCCAGCGCCGCCCGCGCCTTCGACCGTGGCGTGCTGCTGGTCGACGCCTTCCCCAACGCCCGGCTGGCCCGCGAGCTGCGCGGCCTCGCCGCCAAGGTCGCCCAGCCCGCGTTCCACTCTTCCTCCTCGCACAAGCACACCCAACCTGAAGCCATGGGAGCGGCGGCATGAGACTGTCCTTCACCCAGACCCCGCAGCCGGCCCCGGGCCCCGCGCCGATCGCGGCCCTCGAGGTGGTCCCGACCGCCGCCCCCGGCCGCGCCCAGGCGGAGCCGGACGAGCCCTATCTGAAGCTCAAGGCCGACATGCATCGGCGGCTGATCGAGTCCATGAACCTCGCCGGCCTCGACCGACGTCCGACCGACGAGGTCCGCGCCGAGATCTCCGAACGCCTCGCCGCCGCCCTGCGCGAGGACGCCCGGCCGATGAGCGAGACCGAGCTTCGCCGCCTGAACGAGGACCTGTTCTACGAGCTGCTCGGCTATGGTCCGCTCGAGCCGCTGCTGCGCGACCCCGACGTCTCCGACATCCTGGTCAACACCTCCAGCGAGGTGTTCGTCGAGCGCCACGGCCGGCTGGAGCTGACCGCCGTCAAGTTCGCCGACGAGCCGCACCTGATGCGGGTCATCGAGCGGATCGTCGACCGCGTCGGCCGCCGGGTCGACGAGTCCCAGCCGATGGTCGACGCCCGCCTGCCGGACGGCTCGCGGGTCAACGCCGTCGTGCCGCCCATCGCCCTCGACGGCGCGATCCTGTCGATCCGCCGCTTCGCCCGCAAACCCTTCGACCTCGGCCGCCTGGTCGCCAACGGCACGCTCAGCGCGCCCGCCGCCGAGCTCCTCAAGGGCCTCGTCGAGGCGCGGCTCAACATTCTGATCTCCGGCGGCACCGGCACCGGCAAGACCACGCTGCTCAACGCCATGTCCCAGAACATCGGCAACGCCGAGCGCATCGTCACCATCGAGGACGCCGCCGAACTGCAGCTGCAGCAACGGCACGTCGTGCGCCTGGAAACCCGGCCGCCCAACGTCGAGCGGCGCGGCGAGATCACCCAGCGCGATCTCGTCAAGAACGCCCTGCGCATGCGGCCCGACCGGATCATCCTCGGCGAAATCCGGTCCGGCGAGGCCTTCGACATGCTGCAGGCGATGAACACGGGCCACGACGGCTCGCTGACCACCGTGCACGCCAACACGCCGCGCGACGCCCTGGCGCGTGTGGAGCAGATGATCGGCATGGCGGGCCTCGACCTCGCGCCGCGCTCGATCCGCGCCCAGATCGCCAGCGCCCTCGACGTCGTCGTCCAGGTCCGCCGCTTCAGCGACGGTTCGCGCCGGGTCGTCAGCATCCAGGAGATCGAAGGCATGGAGGGCGAGGTCATCACCATGCACGAGATCTATCGCTTCGAGCAGACCGGCGTCGGCCCCGACGGCCGCATCCTGGGCCACTTCGCATGGACCGGCGTGCGGCCCCGGTTCTTCGAGACCTTCGCCACCCAAGGCCTGCCGGTCCCGGGGGTCCTCGCCGAAGGCGGGGAGGGCCTGCAATGATCCGGCTGCTTGAATTCGTCGTCTACGCCGCCGCCTTTGTCGCCGTGCTGCTGGCGGTGGAAGGCATCGGTCGCCTGGCCCGCTCCGGCCTCGGCGAGGAGCGCGACGTCGCCCGGCGGCTCGGAAAGGCCCGGGCCCGCGCGCGACAGCAGTCGGCGACGCGGTCGCCGTCGCAGGTTTCCGAAGCCCTCGCGCGCTGGTTCCCGGGCCTGAAGGACCGCCTCGACCAGGCCGACGCGCCGTTCGGCGCGGCCTGGTTCGCCCTCGCGGTGATCGGCGTCTTCCTGGCGCTCTTCGTCTCACTGTCGATGGCCGGGGCCCCGCGGCTCCTGTGCCTGGCGGCGGCTGGCGCGACGGCGGCGGCGGGCCCCTGGCTCGTCCTGCGCGCCATGATCGGCGCCCGGCGCCGACGTTTCCTCCACCAGCTGCCGCAAGCCGTCGACCTGATCGCCCGCAGCCTCCAGGCCGGCCATCCCGTAACCACGGCGATGACGGTGGTCGGCGACCGGATGCCGGCGCCGATCGGCGCCGAGTTCCGCATGGTCATCGAGGAGATGACCTACGGCCTCGACCGCGACGAGGCCCTCGCCAACATGCTCCAGCGCTTTCCGCTGCCTGAGCTGCGCCTGTTCACCGCCTCCTTGCAGGTCACCCGCGAAAGCGGCGGCAACCTCGCCGAAGTCTTCCTCAAGCTGGCCGAGGCGATCCGCGCCAAGGACCATCTGCGGCGCAAGGTCCACGCCATCTCCGCCGAAGGCCGCATGAGCTTCTGGGTCGTCACCGGCCTGCCGTTCGCGCTGGCCGCCTTCCTGATGCTGGTCCGGCCGAGCTTCTTCACCGACGTCGCCGACGACCCGCTGTTCTGGCCGATGATCGCCTTCGCGCCCGTCTCCCTGACGATCGGCGCGACGATGATCTGGCGCATGGTCAATCTGAAGATCTGAGGAGCCTGCAATGGACCTGCTGTTCATCATCAGCGCCGCGGCCCTGTCGCTGCTCATCCTCGGCGTCGCCATCGGCCTGATCGCCCTGAGCTACGCCCCCGGCAACCTGCGCCTCGCCCGCGTGGTCCGCGGCGCCGGCCGCGACGGCCAGGCGTCGCGCGCGGTCATCGACGCCCTCACGCGGATCGGCGAGGTGGCCGGCCGCGGCGGTCTCGACGGCGTCGAGCGCGAGTCCCTGCGCGCCCGCCTGGTGCAGGGCGGCTTCTACGCCCAGCACGCCGTCGAGGCCTTCTTCGCCATCCGCGTGGCGACGGCCTTCGGCTTCGGCCTTGCCGCCATGGCCGGCGTGCTCCTGCTCCGCTCCGACGCCTTCGCCGTCGGCCTGCTGGCGATCATGGCCGCCGCCTGCGCCGGCCTTTATCTGCCCAACCTGCTGCTGCGTCGCCGCATCGCCGAGCGCCGCCGCGCCCTGACCCTGGCTTTGCCCGACGCCGTCGATCTGATGGTCGTCTGCCTCGAGGCCGGCGGCACCCTGAGCTCGGCCATGCAGCGCGTCGAGACCGAGTTCCGCGAGCTGCACCCGGTGATCAGCGAGCAGCTGTCGATCACCCTGTCGGAAATCCAGGCCGGCTCCAGCCGTTCGGCCGCCCTGAACCGGCTGGCGACCCGCTCGGCCTCGGAGGAGATCGGCTCGCTGGTCACCATGCTGGTGCAGTCCGAGGCCCTCGGCGCCAGCGTCGCCCAGACGATGCGGGTGTTCGCCGAACAGACCCGCCAGGCCCGCTACCTCGACGCCGAGCGGCGCGCCTCGGAACTGCCGGTCAAGCTCGCCTTCCCGCTGGTGCTGTTCATTTTCCCGGCGCTGATGAACGTCATCTTCACGCCGCTGATCATCCGCATCGTGCGCCAGCTGCTCGCCTCGGGCTGACCGATGACGCCCGTCGCCCTCGTCGTGTTCAACGCCATCCTGGCGGCGGCGGCGATTTCCGACGTCCGCAGCTACCGCATCCCGAACGCCTTGCCGGCCCTGCTGGCGGCCGCCGCTCTGCTGCTCGCGCCGCCCGACGGCCTTGGCGATCTGGTCAGCCGTCTCGCCACGGTGGCCATCGTCGGTCTCGCGGCCGGCGTCCTGTGGCTGCGCGGCGCGCTCGGCGGCGGCGACCTGAAACTGCTGGCCGCCTGCTGCGCCTGGCTGCCGTTTCACACCCTGTCGACCTTCTTCCTGGCCTTCGCCGCCGCCAGCCTCGTGCAGGGACTCGCCGTCTGGGCGCTCAGCCGAAGCGGCCGCGCCGTCGGGGGTAGGGCGGTGGTGCCCTATGCCGTCAGCATCGCCGTGGCCGGGGCGGCTTGGAGCCTGACCCAGCTCCCCGCCGCGACCTAGGGAAGCGGAAGCTCGCGGCGCAGCGCCTCGAAGAACAGCCGCGACTGGTCGCGATCGCGCGCGAACTGCGCCGCGGTGGCCTCGGCGACCTGGTCGCTCACCTCCGCCAGCCCGCCGCCCATCGATCGGGCGAGCACCTCGAGCTGGCAGGCGCGCTCTAGGTAGTAGAGGTCGTCATAAGCCGCCGCGAGGCTTTCGCCGCAGACCACCACCCCGTGGTTGGCCAGGAAGGCGACGTCGGCGCCCTGCAGGGCCGCGGCGATCCGCTCGCCCTCCGTCTCGTCGAAGGCCAGACCGTTGTAGTCGGCGTCGAACGCCACCCGGCGGTGGAACCGCATCGCGTTCTGCGACAGCTTGGTGTTGAGCTTGCCGCTCGGCGTGACCGTCAGCGCCGTCGCATGGGGCATGTGGGTGTGCAGGACGCAGGTCTTGCCGGCCAGCTTGTGGACCGCCGCATGGATGAACATCGCCGTCCGCTCGACGCCGTGCGCGCCGGCGACCCGTTCCCCGCGCTCGTCGACCAGGACGATGTCGTCGGGTCCGACCTCCGCCCAGTGCAGGCCGTGCGGGTTGATCAGGAACAGCCCGCTGTTGCCGCCCAGCATCACGCTGAAGTGGTTGCAGATCCCTTCGCCCAGGCCGTGATGCGCCGCCGCCCGCAAACTGAGGGCGAGGTCGTGGCGCAAGGCGACGACGTCGTCGCGGTGAAAAAGGGTGTGGTCGTGATCCAAGGCCGCATCTCCCGTCGCCCGCCCAGGCGTCGTCGTCGGGCGCCTGTGTCGATGCGATTTTCAGGAGAGGATCCCGCGCCGGGCCGGCGGCGGGAGAAGATGGTCGGAGTGGCAGGATTTGAACCTGCGACCCCCGCGTCCCGAACGCGGTGCTCTACCAGACTGAGCCACACTCCGACTTGAGGAGGGGGCTTATAGGGGAGTGTTTCGGGGCTCGCAAGACGCCATGGAACAGGTCATGAGGCCGTTGCATCGCGCGGACTCGTGCGCTATCTCACCGCCTCTCGCGGGGGCCGCCCCCGCCCATTCCTGCTGGGGAATGGTGTAATGGTAACACTGCGGTTTTTGGTACCGTCATTCTAGGTTCGAGTCCTAGTTCCCCAGCCACTTCCTCGATCTCACGAAAACCTCGGATCCCGACGCCGCGCGGCCGCACTGCCGCGCCGGAAGTCTTTCGCCTGAGCCGCCGCGCTGCGGACAAGAACAAGCGCTGCCATTGACGGTTGTGAAAACTGTCGTTGCGACACTAGCGCGCACTAACAATTGCGTTTAGATCGGTTGGCCCCAAGTCGTTGGACGCCAATCAACAGATGACCGACACCCTTCCGCCCCGCTCGCAAGCGGGTCCCGCGGCGCTGAGCTTTCTCGCGGGCGGAGGTGAACTCGGAGCGCTGATCCGAAATCACGACTGGGCGAACACGTCACTGGGGCCGCCGGAGACCTGGCCGCAGAGCCTCAAGACGGCCGTCTCGATCATGCTGACCTCGCGCCAGCCGATCTGGATCGGCTGGGGCCCAGACCTGATCTACCTCTACAACGACCCCTACAAGGCGATCATCGGCGGCAAACACCCCTGGGCGCTCGGCCGGCCGACGCGGGAGGTCTGGCGCGAGATCTGGCCCGAAATCGGCCCGATGCTGGCCACCGCCATGGGCGGCATCGAAGGGACCTTCGTCGAGGAACAGCTCCTGATCATGGAGCGCAACGGCTATCCGGAAGAGACCTACTACACCTTCTCCTACAGCCCGGTCCGCGGCGACGACGGCCTGCCCGGCGGCATCATCTGCGCCAACAGCGACGACACCCAGCGCGTGATCGGCGACCGCCAGGTCGCCATGCTGCGCGACCTCGCCGCCGAGACCGTCAACGCCCGCGCCTGGGGCGAGGCCGCGGACAGCGCCATCACCGCCCTCGGGCGCAATCCGCGGGACCTGACCTTCGCCCTGCTCTACGTCATCCAGCCGGGCCGGGCTCAGGCCGAGCTCGCCGCCGCGACCGGTCTTGCGCCGGGCTCGCCGGGCGCGCCGCTCGCCATCGCCCTCGAAGACCCGAGCCTTTGGCCGATCGGCGAGGTGGCCAGCCGACACACGCTCCAGGTTCTGCCGCTCGCCCCGCGCGGCATCGTCGCCACCGGCTCTTGGGACTTGGCCTCCTCCGACGCCGTCGCGCTGCCGGTCGCGGCCAGCAGCGACACCGGCCGCGAGGCGGTCCTCGTCGTCGGCCTCAATCCGCACCGCCAGTTCGACGACGACTACCGCGGCTTCCTCGGCCTCGTCGCCGGCCAGATCTCCGCCGCCATCGCCAGCGCCGACGCCTACGAGGAGGAGCGGCGCCGGGCTGAGGCCCTCGCCGAGCTCGACCGCGCCAAGACCGCCTTCTTCTCGAACGTCAGCCACGAGTTCCGCACCCCGCTTACCCTGATGCTCGGGCCGTTGGAGGAGGTGATCGCCGGCGGCATGGACGCAGGCGAGATGCAGGCTCAGGTCGCGCTCGCCCACCGCAACGGCACCCGGCTGCTCCGGCTGGTCAACAGCCTGCTCGACTTTTCGCGCATCGAAGCCGGGCGGGTGCGCGCGGCCTACGCCCCGGTCGACCTCGCCGCCTACACCGCCGAGGTCGCCTCCAGCTTCCGCTCGGCGGTCGAGAAGGCCGGCCTGACCTTCCAGGTGGTGGTCGCGCCGCTCGGCAAGCCCGCCTTCATCGACCCCGAGATGTGGGAGAAGGTGCTGCTCAACCTTCTCTCCAACGCCTTCAAGTTCACGCTCGAAGGCGCGATCCGGGTGACGGTCGCCCCGTCCGACGACCAGCAGAGCGCCTGTGTCACTGTCGCCGACACCGGCATCGGCATCCCGGCCGAGGAGATGCCGCGCCTCTTCGAGCGCTTCCACCGCGTGGAGGGCGCGCAAGGCCGCAGCTTCGAGGGCAGCGGCATCGGCCTCGCCCTCGTCCACGAGCTCGTGCGCCTGCACGG
This sequence comes from Phenylobacterium sp., assembly GCF_044236515.1. Classification (GTDB taxonomy): domain Bacteria; phylum Pseudomonadota; class Alphaproteobacteria; order Caulobacterales; family Caulobacteraceae; genus Phenylobacterium. The sequence goes on along the minus strand of NZ_JBIIGK010000001.1, from coordinate 29,133 downwards.
CGGCGACATCCGCGCCGAAAGCCAGGTGGGGAAGGGGACGACCTTCACCATCACCGTGCCGCTCGGCCGCGGCCACCTGCCGGCCGACCAGATCCGCGAGGACGCCGCCGCGGCCGCCGGCCTCGCCCGCGCCCACGAATATCTCGAGGAAGCCCTCCGCTGGCTGCCCGAGGAGGCGCCGCGGCTCGAGGCGGCGGGCGAGCTCACGACCCCCGGCCTTGGCGCGCTCGCGCCCGACCACGGCGAGGCGGGCGTCGGGAAGCGCATCCTGCTGGCCGACGACAACGCGGACATGCGCGCCTACGTGAGCCGGCTTCTGGAAGCGCAGGGCTATGCGGTCGAGGGCGTCGCGGACGGCCAGGCCGCCTTGGCCGCCGCGCGCGCCGCCCCGCCGGATCTGCTGCTTACCGATGTGATGATGCCGGGCCTTGACGGCTTTGGCCTGCTTCAGGCGATCCGCGCCGAGCCCGCGACCCGCGGCGTGCCGGTGATCATGCTGTCGGCGCGGGCCGGCGAGGAGGCCAAGGTCGAAGGGCTCGACGCCGGCGCCGACGACTACCTGGTCAAGCCGTTCGCAGCCCGCGAGCTGCTCGCCCGCGTCAACGCCAACATCCAGATGGCGGCCGTGCGACGCGAGGCCGACCGCGCCATCTGGGCCAGCGAGCAGCGCTTCCTCATCACCCAGGAGCGGCTGTCCATCGCCCTGTCGTCGGGCGGGGTCGGCGTCTTCGAGTGGGAGATCGATACCGACCGCGTCGCCGTCCTGGGCCCGATCTCCGAACTGTACGGCGTCGATCCGGCCTCGGCCGAGGCGGCCGGCCTGCCGCTCGCCACCTTCATCGCCGGCATCCACCCGGATGATCGGGCCGCCGTCCAGCAGGCCATCGCTGGATCCGTGGGCCAGGGGGCCCCCTACCGCGCCGAGTACCGCGTCGTGGGCCAGGGCGACCGGCGCGAGGTCGTCGCGCTCGGCGATCTGCACACCCGCGCCGACGGCGCCCGGCTGCTGGCCGGGGTGATCATCGACGTCACCGACCTGCGCCGCGCCGAGCGCGAGCTGCACGCCCTGAACACCCGCCTCGAGGAACGTGTCGCCGAAGAGGTGGCCGAGCGTGGCAAGGCCGAAGAGGCCCTGCGCCAGGCCCAGAAGATGGAGGCTGTCGGCCAGCTGACGGGTGGCGTGGCGCACGACTTCAACAACCTGCTGACCGTGATCATCGGCGGCCTCGACACCATCCGGCGCTGCCGGCCCGGCGACGAGGCGCGGATGACCCGCGCGCTCGACATGGCCCTGCAGGGCGCCCAGCGCGCCGCCGGCCTGACCGGCCGGCTGCTGGCTTTCTCCCGGCGACAGCCGCTCGACCCCAAGCCGCTCGACCTCAACGTCATGGTCCGCGACATGACCGAGCTCCTGCACCGGACGCTCGGCGAGCAGATCGAACTGGAAGGCGTGCTCGCCTCCCGCCTGTGGACCGTCGAGGTCGATCAGAACCAGCTGGAAAGCGCCATCATCAACCTGGCGGTCAACGCCCGCGACGCCATGCCCGGCGGCGGCAAGCTGACCATCGAGACCGCTAACACCGACCTCGACGAACGTTACGCCGCCCACGACAGCGAGGTGATCCCCGGCCAGTACGTCATGGTCTCCGTCACCGATTGCGGCACGGGCATGCCTCCGGAGACCCTCGCCCGAGTGTTCGAGCCGTTCTTCACGACGAAGGAGGTCGGCCGCGGCACCGGGCTCGGCCTGTCGATGGTCTACGGCTTCGTCAAACAGTCGGGCGGTCACGTCACGCTCTACAGCGAGGAGGGCCAGGGGACGACCGTGCGGCTCTACTTCCCGCGCTTCCACGCGCCCGCTGGCCGCAAGGACGCCGCGCCGGAGGTCCTGGCCCCCCGCAGCAGCGACGGCGAAACCGTCCTGGTGGTCGAGGACAACGACGACGTCCGCGCCTACAGCATCCAGATCCTGGAGGAGCTCGGCTACGTCGTTATCCAGGCTCCCGACGCCGACCACGCCATACCGATCCTCGCCAGCGACGCGCGGATTGACCTGCTGTTCACCGACGTTGTCCTGCCGGGGCGCAGCGGTCGCGCCATCGCCGACGAGGCCCGCGCACTACGGCCGGGACTGAAGGTGCTGTTCACCACCGGCTACTCCCGCAACGCCATCGTCCACCACGGCCGCCTTGACCCCGGGGTCCAGCTGATCACCAAGCCCTTCACCTTCGATCAGCTCGCCGTGCGGGTGCGCGACATCCTCGACCAGCGCGCGCGGGATTAGAGGCTTAGCCCCGGCCCGTCCGGGGGCGTGCGGTCTCCGCCGTTCAGCGACTTGCGCATGAACACCACGTCGACCCAGCGGCCATGCTTCCAGCCCATGCCCGGCGCGACGCCGGCCGGCTCGAACCCGAGCGCCGCGTGCAGCCCGCGCGAGCCGGCGTTGCCGCTGTCGCCGATCACCGCGATCACCTGCCGCACGCCGAGGGCCTCGCAGCGCGCCAGCACCTCGGCCAGCAGCAACCGTCCGATGCCCCGCCGCACGGCTTCGGGGGCGACATAGACGCTGTCCTCGACGCTGTAGCGATAGGCGGCCCGCAGCCGGAACGGCGCGGCGTAGGCGAGGCCGAGCACCTGTCCCGCCGCCTCGGCCACCACATAGGGCAAGCCGAGTTCGCCGACCCGGGCCCGCCGGCGCTCCATCTCCGCGGCGTCGGGCGGGACCTCCTCGAAGGTGCCGACGCCGGTCAGGACGTGGTGGCCGTAGATCGCCGCCAGCGTCGCCGCGTCCTGCGCCGTCGCGTCGCGGATGTTCACGCCTTGGCCCAGCCTTTGTCGAACGCCCAGACCGCGAAGGCGTAGTCGAGGGCGATCTCCTTCAGGAAATCGAACCGCCCCGACGCGCCGCCGTGGCCGGCCTCCATGTTGATCTTCAGCAGGATCGGGGCCTCGCCCCGCTGGTGGTCGCGCAGCCTGGCGACCCATTTGGCCGGCTCCCAATAGGTTACGCGCGGATCCGACAGGCCGCCGGTCGCCAGGATCGGCGGGTAGGCCGCGTCCTTCACCTGGTCGTAGGGGCTGTAGCCGGCGATCCGGTCGTAGGAGTCCGCGTCCTCGATCGGATTGCCCCACTCCGGCCATTCCGGCGGCGTCAGCGGCAGGGAGGTGTCGCTCATGGTGTTGAGCACGTCGACGAACGGCACCGCCGCGATCACCGCGCCCCAGAGGTCGGGCCGAAGGTTCGCCGCCGCCCCGACCAGCATGCCGCCGGCCGAGCCGCCATAGGCCGCGACCCGGCCCTTCGCTCCATAACCCTGCGCGATCAGGTGCTCGGCGCAGGCGACGAAGTCGGTGAAGGTGTTGGTCTTGGTCTCGCGGCGGCCGTCCAGGAACCAGCCCCAGCCCTTGTCCGAGCCGCCGCGGATGTGGGCGATGGCCCAGATCCAGCCCCGGTCCACCAGGCTCAGCGAGCGGATCGAGAAGCTCGGCTCCATCGCATGGCCGTAGGAGCCGTAGCCGTACAGCATCACCGGGGCGGAGCCGTCGAGCGGCGTGTCCTTGCGCATCAGCACCGTGATCGGGACCTGCGCGCCGTCCGCCGCCGTGGCCTGCAGCCGGCGCGCGACATACCTGTCCGGATCGTGGCCGGAGGGGATTTCCTGGGTCTTGCGCCAGGTCCGCGCCCGGCTTTCCATGTCGTAGTCGAACCACTGCCGCGGCGTCGTCGGCGACTGGTAGACGAAGCGGGTCGTCGTCGTGTCGTACTCCAGCCCCGCCTCGAGGCTCAGCGCATAGGCCTCCTCGTCGAAGGCGACGACGTGTTCGGCGCCGTCCCTGGCCGTGACCACCAGCCGGTCGAGGGCCTCGACCCGCTCGGCCCGCACCAGGTGGTTCGCGTAGGCCGCGAACCCGGTGACGTAGTGGCCCGGCCGATGGGCGATCCAGTCGCGCCAGGTCGCCCGCGCCGGGACCGCCGCCTCCGAGACGCACAGCTTGAAGTCCACCGCGCCGTCGGCGTTGGTGCGGATCACCCAGCGGTCGCTCCAATGGTCGATCTCGTACTTCACGCCGACCTGCCGCGGCTCGGCGACGAGCGGCTCCGCCGTCGGATCGCCGGCCGGGATCAGCCGGATTTCCGTGGTCTCCTGGTTGCCGACGTGGATCAGGACGTGGCTGTCGTCCGAGCTGGTCCCGACGCCCAGGAACATGCCCTCGTCGGTCTCCTCGTAGACCAGCACGTCCTCGCCGCCGCCGGACGGCCGGCGGAACACCTTCGAAGGCCGCGCCTGCTCGTCGCGCCAGATCCAGAAGATGAAGGCGCTGTCCGGCGAGAAGGTGAAGTCGCCATAGGCGCTGGCGATCGGCGTGCCGACCTCCTGGCCGCTCGCCAGGTCCTTGACGCGGATCTCGTAATACTCCGATCCCTGCGTATCGACGGCGTAGGCGTAGAGCGCGTGGTCCGGGCTGTGGCTCGCCGCGCCGACGTGGAAATAGGCATGGCCCTTGGCGGCGGCCTCCTCGTCCAGCAGCACCTCTTCCTCGCCGCCGCCGCGTAGGCGGCGCGCGTGGACCGGATGCTCGGCGCCCGTCACGTAGCGGGCGTAATATTCCCAAGGCCCGTCCGGCGCCGGGACGCTGCTGTCGTCCTCCTTGATCCGCCCCTTCATCTCCGCGAACAGCTCGGCCTGCAGCGCCTCGGCGTCGGCCAGCATCGCCTTGGTGTAGGCGTTCTCCGCTTCGAGATGCGCGCGGATGTCGGCCCGCAGCACCTTCGGATCGCGCAGCACCTGCTGCCAGTTCTCGTCCTTCATCCAGGCGTAGTCGTCGGTGCGGACGCGGCCCAGCTGCTCCAGCGTGACGGTCTGTTTCTTGGCTTTGGGAGGTGCGGGAAGGCTCATCACCGCTAGATGACCCGCGCAGGCGGCGGGCTCAAGGCTGGCCCTCTCCTTTATCCTCTCCCCCTCTTCGCTGCGCTCGGGGGAGAGGAGGCGGGATCTCCGCGTTCACCTCCTCTCCCCCCGCGAAGCGGAGAGGGAGAGGGTAGGGAGAGGGCCTTCGGCATCGCGTCGTTTCAACGCGCCTTCACCATGACCTCTCCGCTTGGCGCCCCACCCGGAGTCTGATTCACTACACAGGCCATCGAGATCGCGCGCAGACGCGAGGGGTTCGGCTTCAATTCTGGTCGGGGTATCCATGGACGTGGATCTCTCTGTCGATCTGATCCATGCGACGGTTCAGCTTGAGCAACCGCTCGGCGATGGCACGCGCACGGTCGGCACCGGCTTCCTGATCTCCTCGCCCTCGCCGGACGGCAAGCCGCGCGTCGTGCTGGTCACCGCCAACCACGTCCTGGAGAAGATGCCGAAGGCCAACGCCCGGATCGGCTATCGCATCTCCAACGCCGACGGCAGCTGGAACTACTCACCCCAGCCGCTGACCATCCGCGACGCCAAGGGCGCGCCGATCTGGACCCGCCACCCGACGCGCGACGTCGCCGCGATCGCCATCACGGCGCCGCCGGAGTTCGCCAAGGCGGCGATCCCGGCCGACTATCTGGCCGCCGACGACACCTTCGCGCGCTTCCATGTCGGCGCCGGCGACGAGATGATGGCGCTGGGCTTCCCGCGCGGCCTGTCGGCCAACCAGGCCGGCTTCCCGATCCTGCGCTCGGGCCGCGTCGCCTCCTTCCCGGTGGCCCCGGCCAAGGTGTTCCCGACCTTCCTGCTCGACTTCTCGGTGTTCCCCGGCAACTCCGGCGGCCCGGTGTTCATGGCCGACAACTCCCGCCGTCGCCCGGGCGCCGAAGGCGAGGCCAAGTTCATCGCCGGCCTCCTGACCCAGCAGGTCGAGCTGAACAACGAGCGCCTCGAGATCGGCATCGTCACCCACGCCAGCTACATCCGCGAGACGCTGAACCTCGTGAACAACCCGGCCGCGCCGGTCACCATGACCTCCGGCGAGCGCACGACCGGCGCCAAGGCCGCGTCCGCCCAGGAAGCCGTCGGCCAATAGCCGCCGTGCGGTAGCGTTTGCCCGTCTCGCGCGTTAGCCGTGAGGCATGAGCGATTTCGATTTCGACGCCGTAGTGGTGGGGGCGGGCGCCGTCGGCCTCGCCTGCGGGTACGCCCTCGGCAAGCGCGGCCTCGTCGTCGCCGTCCTGGAGCAGGAGGCGGCCATCGGCCAGGGGGTCTCCTCGCGAAATTCCGAGGTCATCCACGGCGGCCTCTACTATCCCACCGGCTCGCTGAAGGCCCGGCTTTGCGTCGAAGGCCGCCGCGCCCTCTACGCCTTCCTCGACGCCCACCATGTCGCCTACGACCGCTGCGGCAAGCTGGTTGTGGCGACGAGGCCGGACGAGGTCGCCCGCCTCGACGCCATCTTCGAGCAGGCCGAGGTCAACGGCGTCGAGGGCATGCGCAAGCTCTCCAAGGCCGAGGCCCTGGCGCTGGAGCCGGAGCTGGCCTGCGAGGGCGCGCTGCTGTCGCCGCAGAGCGGCGTCTTCGACAGCCACGCCTACATGCTGGCCCTGCAGGGCGAGATCGAACAGGCCGGCGGGGCGGTGGTGCTCTCGACGCCCTTCGAGGCCGCCCGGCCGCTGGCTGGCGGCGGCTTCGAGGTCCGGGCCGGCGGGGCCGAACCCGCCACCCTGACCTGCCGCTATCTCGTCACCGCCCCGGGCCTCTCGGCCCAGGGCGTCGCCGGCCACATCGATGGCTTTCCGGCCGAGCTGATCCCGCCGGCCCACTATGGCAAGGGCGTCTACTTCCGGCTCGCCGGCAAGGCGCCGTTCCAGCGCCTCATCTACCCGCCGCCGATCCCCGGCGCCCTTGGCACCCACTACCGCCGCGACCTCGGCGGCCAGGCGGTGTTCGGTCCGGATCTGAATTTCGTCGACGACCTCGACTACAGCGTCAGTCCCGACGCCGCCGAGGGGTTCTACAGCTACATCCGCAAATTCTGGCCCGGTCTGCCCGACGACAGCCTGAGCCCCGACTACGCCGGCATCCGTCCCAAGATCCACGGCCCGAACGACGCGCACAGCGACTTCCGCATCGACGGCGCCGACGTCCACCGGATCCCCGGCCTCGTCGCCCTGTTCGGCATCGAAAGCCCCGGCCTCACCTCGTCCCTGGCCATCGGAGAGGAGGTTGCGGGACGGCTGGGGCTCTAGGGGCGGTCACTCCCGCCCGAGCTTGTGCTCCACCGTCCCCAGCGCATCGGCCAGGCGCATCTTCGCCGACCCGGGCTGCAGGGGCTTCTGCTGGCTCTCGTGCGGCGCCCAGCCGGTCAAAGTAACGATCTCGAAGGTCGCGCCGACCCGGCCGTCCGCGTCGCCGAACCGTTCGACGTAGATCTCGAACGCCCGGCTCATCAGCGCCCGCGTCAGCTTGCGCGGGTGACGCTCGACGAGCACGCTGGTCTCGCCCATCCGCCTTAGGTCGTAGAGCAGCTTGATCGGGTGGTCGTAGGTGACCCGCACCCGGTCGACGTCCGCCACCGGCAGGGCGAAGCCGGCCCGCTGCAACAACCCCGCCGCGTCCGAGACGTCGGCGAACGGCGAGACCCGGTTGCCGGCCCCGCCGAGGATCTCCGCCTCGGCGGCGACGAGGGATTGGCGAAGCTCGGTCAGGGTCGATCCGCCGAGGAAGGCCCCGAGGAACAGCCCGTCCGGCTTCAACGCCATCCGCGCCTGGATCAGCGCCCCGACCACGTCGTTGGTCCAGTGCAGCCCCAGCGTCGAGACCACCAGGTCGAGGCTCTCCGCCGCGAACGGCAGTCGCTCGTCGTCGGCGACGACCCGCGCGCCCGGCCGTCCGGCCAGCATCGCCCCGGACAGGTCCGCCTCGATCAGCAGCCCGACCCGCCCCGCCGCCTCGCTCTCCGCCAGCGCTTCGGCGAACGCCCCCCGCCGGGCCGAAAGCTCGACCGCCAGCGGGAAGTCGCGCATGATCGGCTCCAGCCGCTCGGCGAGGTCGAGCGCGGCGCGCCGGTGCAGGAAGTCGGCGGCGCCGAAGTCCCGGGCCGCCCGGTCCAGGCGGTGGCGGTGCAGGGTGCGGTCGAAAATGCGGGGCGGGGCGGACATGGCCGCGGAAGATGGCGGTTTCGCCGAGCGATTGAAACCGGGCCCGCGCGCAAAGGCGCTGTGGCGCGGCGCCCTCGACCTGATCTTCCCGCCGCTGAGCCTCGACGGCGCCGCCTCGGCCAGCGGCGGCCTGAGCGCCGAGACCTGGAGCCGCATCCACTTCCTCGACGGCCCGGTCTGCCACGGTTGCGGCGCGCCGTTCGAGTACGACATCGGCGCCCCGTGCGCCGCCTGCCTGGCCAAACCGCGCGCCTTCGACGCCGCCCGCGCCGCCTGCCTTTACGACGAGGTCTCCCGCGACCCGATCCTCAAGCTCAAGCACGCCGACCGCCTCGACCTCGCCCCGCTGATGGCCCGCTGGATATCCCGCGCCGCCGGCGACCTGCTCGACGAGGCCGACGCCGTCGCGCCGGTGCCGCTGCACCCGATGCGACTGCTGCACCGCCGCCACAACCAGGCCGCCGAAATCGCCCGGCCGCTCTGCGCCATGACCGGCCTCGCCTTCCTGCCCGACGCCCTGGTCCGTACCAGGGCCACCGCGACCCAGGGCGGCAAGTCGGGCGGCGGCCGGCGCCGCAACGTCGCCGGCGCCTTCCACGTCCCCGACAGCCGCCGCCGCCAGGTCGAGGGCCGCCGCATCCTGCTGGTCGACGATGTGATGACCACCGGGGCCACCGCCGAGGGCTGCGCCCGCGCCCTCAAGGCCGCTGGCGCGGCGCACGTCGCCGTCGCCGTGGTGGCCCGGGTTCAAGCCCGCGAGGGACTCACCATATGAAACCCGGCAACAACCGTTTTTGTTAGAGCCCCATGGCCCACGTCACCATCTACACCAAGCCCTACTGCCCCTACTGCATCCGCGCGGTCTCGCTGCTGGAGAAGAAGGGCGTCGACTTCACCGAGATCGAGGCTGCCTTCGATCCCGAGAAGAAGGCCGAGATGATGCAGCGGTCCGGCCGGGCGACCTTCCCGCAGATCTTCGTCGGCGACCAGCACATCGGCGGCTGCGACGACATGCTGGCGCTCGACCGCGAAGGCCGGCTCGACCCCCTGCTTCGCGACGCGGCGTAACGCCCGCTCTTCCCCGACCGCCCCGCCCGCACTAGGTGAGGGGCGATGACGCTGAAGGTCGCCCTCATCCAGACCCGCACGCCCGCCACCCACGCGGCGGCGCTGGCGCATGTCCTGCCGCTGGTCGAACAGGCCGTCGCCGGCGGCGCCCAGCTGATCGCCACGCCGGAGGGGACCAACATCCTCCAGCGCGACAAGGCGCAGCTCTTCGCCCAACTGCGCCCCGCCGAGGACGATCCCGTCATTCAGGGGCTGCGCGAGGCCGCCCGTCGCCACCTCGTCTGGATCCTGATCGGCTCGGCCCTGGTCAGGCGCGCGGATGGCAAGGCCGCGAACCGCGCCTTCCTCATCACCCCGTCGGGCGAGATCGTCGCCACCTACGACAAGCTGCATATGTTCGACGTCGACCTGCCCACCGGCGAGACGGCCCGGGAGTCCGAGGCCTACGAGGCCGGGGCCTGCGCCGTCGTCGCCGAGGCGGCGGGGGCCAAGCTCGGCCTCACCATCTGCTACGACGTCCGCTTCCCGGCCCTGCATCGCGCCCTCGCGCTCGCGGGCGCTGAGGTGCTCTGCGTCCCCGCCGCCTTCACCCGCCCCACCGGCGAGGCGCACTGGGAGATCCTGCTGCGCGCCCGCGCCATCGAGACCGGCAGCTTCGTCCTCGCGCCCGCCCAGGGCGGCTTCCACGAGGACGGCCGCGGCACCTGGGGTCGCTCGATCGCCGTCGGTCCATGGGGCGAGATCCTCGGTGTCCTCGACCACGACGAGCCCGGCGTGCTGTTCGCCGACCTCGATCTCGCTGCCGTCGCCAAAGCCCGCGCCGCCATTCCGGCTCTCGCCAACGCCCGCGACTTCACCCTCCCCAAGTCGCCGGCATGATCCGCTACGCCCTTGTCTGCGAGCAGGCCCACGCCTTCGAAGGCTGGTTCGGCTCCTCCGCCGATTTCGACGACCAGCAGGCCCGCGGCCTGCTGGAATGCCCGATCTGCGCCACCCGCGCCGTGACCAAGCAGATCATGGCCCCCGCCGTCGCCGGGACGAAGAAGACCGCCCCGACCCAGACGCCCGCCCAGATGCAGGCGATGATGATGGAGGCCATGGGCCGCGTCCGCGCCCACGTCGAGGAGAACTTCGACGACGTCGGCGACGCCTTCGCCGCCGAAGCGCGCGCCATCCACGAGGGCCGCTCCGAAGAGCGCGGCATCTACGGTCAGGCGACGTCCAAGGAGGTCCGCGAGCTGGTGGAGGACGGCGTCCCCGTCGCCCCCCTGCCGCCCGCGCCGCCGAAGAAGCCGCAGCTGAACTAGGCCGCGCGGTCGGCGTTGTCCGGCCATGACCAGTCGCTTTCACACCGACCAGCTCAAGCGCTACAGCCTTGAGCTCTACGGCCCCGGCGGCGCCGACGACCTGATCTGGAAGATCGACAGCGACGATCCCTTCACGCCGATGGCCCGCGGCGACCGCCTCCAGCCCTTGGACGTCCCTGGCTCCAACCCCGGCCTCGTCCACGAGATCACCGGCATCGAACACCTCATCTGGACCGCCGGCGAACAGGTCCGCTACGTCACCCGCGTCTACACCTGCCCGGCGAAACCCCTAGGGTAGAGCATTTGACCTGAACCCCCTTGTGTGGCCCCAATGCCACACTAGATCAGGCGAGGCTGGGGCCGTGCTTCCACGAAGGCGGCCTTAAGGCCCATCCGCCTACGAGGGGACCTGATGAATATCGATGTCTATTCCGACCGCGCTAAGCAGGCGATCCAGTCGGCCCAGAGCCTGGCGCTCGCCCGCCGTCACCAGCAGCTCGCGCCCGAGCACATCCTCAAGGTGCTGCTGGAGGAAAAGGACGGCCTGTCCCGCGCCCTGATCCAGAGCGCCGGCGGCCGGCCCGACGAGGCCGATCGCGCCGTCGACGCCGCGCTCGGCAAGCTGCCCAAGGTCGAGGGCGGCTCCGGCCAGCTCTACCTGAAACCCGAAAGCGCCCGCGTCTTCGCCGACGCCGAGGCCGGGGCCAAGAAGGCCGGCGACGCCTTCGTCACCACCGAGCGGCTTTTGATCGCCATCGCCAAGGAGGGCGGCGAGGCCGCCGCGGCGCTGAAATCCGCCGGCGCTGACACCAAGGCGCTGGAGGCCGCCGCCTCCGACCTGCGCAAGGGAAAGACCGCCGACTCCGCCTCGGCCGAGGAAGGTTACGACGCGCTGAAGCGCTATGCCCGCGACCTCACTCAGGCCGCCCGCGACGGCAAGCTCGACCCGGTCATCGGCCGCGACGAGGAGATCCGTCGCACGATCCAGGTCCTGTCGCGCCGCACCAAGAACAATCCGGTCCTCATCGGCGAGCCCGGCGTCGGCAAGACCGCCATCGTCGAGGGCCTGGCCCTGCGGATCGTCAACGGCGACGTGCCGGAGAGCCTGAAGGACAAGCAGCTCCACGCCCTCGACATGGGCGCCCTGATCGCCGGCGCGAAGTACCGCGGCGAGTTCGAGGAGCGGCTGAAGGCGGTGCTGAACGAGGTCACCCAAGCCGAGGGCTCCATCGTCCTGTTCATCGACGAGATGCACACCCTGGTCGGGGCCGGGAAGTCGGACGGCGCCATGGACGCCTCGAACCTGCTGAAGCCGGCCCTGGCTCGCGGCGAGCTGCACTGCGTCGGCGCCACGACGCTCGACGAGTACCGCAAGCACGTCGAGAAGGACGCGGCTCTGGCCCGCCGCTTCCAGCCGGTGATGGTCCAGGAGCCGACCGTCGAGGACACCATCTCGATCCTGCGCGGCCTCAAGGAGAAGTACGAGGTCCACCACGGCGTGCGCATCGCCGACGCCGCCATCGTCGCGGCCGCCACCCTGTCGAACCGCTACATCACCGACCGCTTTCTGCCGGACAAGGCGATCGACCTCGTCGACGAGGCGGCGAGCCGCGTGCGCATGGCCGTCGATTCCAAGCCCGAGGAGCTCGACGAGATCGACCGCCGCGCCGTGCAGCTGAAGATCGAGCGCGAGGCCCTGTCGAAGGAGACCGACGCCGCCTCCCGGGCCCGCCTGGAACGGCTCGAGGAGGAGCTGGCCGAGCTCGAGGCGCAGTCCGCCGACATGACCGCCCGCTGGCGCGCCGAGAAGGACAAGGTCTCTTCGGCGGCCCAGGCCCGTGAGGCGCTCGACCGGCTTCGCGCAGAACTCGTCGGCGCCCAGCGCCGCGGGGACCTGCAGCGCGCCTCGGAGATCGCCTACGGCGAGATCCCGTCGCTGGAGAAACGCCTCGCCGAAGCCGAGGCCGCCGAGGGTCGCGACGACGCCATGGCCCCGGAGGTGGTCGATCCCGAACAGATCGCCGCCGTCGTCTCACGCTGGACGGGGGTGCCGGTCGAGAAGATGCTGGAGGGCGAGCGGGACAAGCTCCTGCAGATGGAGGACAAGCTGCGCGGCCGCGTGGTCGGCCAGGAGGAGGCGCTGGTCGCCGTCTCCGACGCCGTGCGCCGGGCGCGGGCTGGCCTCAAGGACCCCAACCGCCCGATCGGCTCTTTCCTGTTCCTCGGCCCCACCGGCGTCGGCAAGACCGAGCTGACCAAGGCGCTAGCCGAGTTCCTGTTCGACGACGAGAGCGCCGTCACCCGTCTCGACATGAGCGAGTACATGGAGAAGCACGCCGTCAGCCGGATGATCGGCGCGCCCCCCGGTTACGTCGGCTACGACGAGGGCGGCGCCCTGACCGAGGCCGTGCGTCGCCGGCCCTATCAGGTCGTGCTGTTCGACGAGGTGGAAAAGGCCCACCCCGACGTCTTCAACATCCTCTTGCAGGTGCTGGACGACGGCCGCCTGACCGACGGCCAGGGCCGGACGGTCGACTTCCGCAACGCGCTCATCATCATGACCTCGAACATGGGCTCGGAGCACCTGGCCAACCTGGCCGAGGGCGATGACGTGGAGGCCGCGCGGCCGGCGGTGATGGATGTGGTCCGCCGCCATTTCCGGCCGGAGTTCCTGAACCGGATCGACGAGATCATCCTCTTCAAGCGCCTCGGCCGCGCCGAGATGGACAACATCGTCCGCATCCAGCTGAAGCGCCTGGAACAGCTGCTGGCCGACCGCCGCATGGCCATCGACCTCGACGGCTCGGCCCTGCACTGGCTGGCCGAGCGCGGCTACGACCCGGTCTACGGCGCCCGGCCGCTGAAGCGGGTGATCCAGAAGGAGTTGGTCGATCCCATCGCCCGCAAGCTGCTGGCCGGCGAGCTGGAGGATGGTCAGGTGATCGAGGTCCGCGGCGCCGAGGACGGCGTCGTCATCGGCAAGGCGAAAGTCCACTGACGGGAACGCCCGCGGCGAAAGCCGCGGGCGTCTTTGTTCACCGGCTCCGGCATTCGCGGCGGGTGACGTAGCCGCCGTAGTAGCTGTCGTAGCTCCGCCGCAGCTTGCATTTGATCCGCCGCCCGTCCGGGCCGATCATGCCGTTCGGGTCGGGGCCGTAGCGGTCGACCGGCACGCCATAGCCGTAGCCGCCGGCGTAGCCGTTTCCGCCCAGCACCGAGCCCAGCACGGCGAGTCCCGCGCTCAGCGGGTCGCGGTTGCCGTAGTACCGATTGTTGTAGCCGTTGTTGTAGCCCGAGTACGGGGCGTACGACCCGTACGGCGCATAGCCGTTGTTGTAGCCATAGTAGCCGGGCTGGCCGTAGCCGTAGTTGTAGCCGTAAGGCTGGGCCTCAGCCGCTCCACTCATCATGGCCGCGCCGCCTGCAATGGCGAGGCCCGCGGCCGCAGCGCTGATCATCTTGCGCATGCTCTCTTCTCCTCGGCGCACCCCTCGCGCGGCCGGGAAACGCCGAAGGAACCCTGCCGGGTTCCTAGGGCCGAGCTTGCCGGCCTAGAGCTGGCAACGGCGGACGACGCCCGGGCGGACGACGACGCGGTCGAGCTTGGGGTCGTAGCCGGGGTAGGTCGCCAGGCAGTCGGCGATGCGCCGCGCCTGCTCGGAATAGCCGTGGGCCATCATCGGCCCGCGCTCGCTCGCCGGCTTGGCGAACTGCTCGGCCGACGCGGCCTTGACCGCCGGCTTCGGCTCGGCCGCGAAGGCTGGCGAGGCCAGCGCCAGGACGGCGGCCGCGCAGATCATCGAACGCATTGGAAGACTCTCCCACCTGAGGGCTTCGTCGCCCTTCGTGGAGAGATCAACGGCCTCGCGGCCGGTCGGTTCAGCGCAGGACGCCGAACCCGCCGATCAGGGTCGCGAACATCGCCGCCGTGCCCGCCGCCAGCAGCGCCAGCTGCGCCGCGTAGGCGCCATCCCGGAGCTTCGGGCCGCCGACCCGCGACAGCGCCGCCACGGCCGGGAGGGCCACGAACGGCGCCAGCGGCAGGAAGTAGCGGCCCTGGAAGCCGCCGATCCGCGCCGCGCCGGCTGCTGTCCACTGCAGATAAAGGGCTAGGCCGATCAGCACGACCGACGCGAGCGCCAGCAGCAACCAGGCGAGGCCCGCGAGCGGCGCCATCCCCTCGGCCTTGCGCCCGGCGACCAGGCTCGCGACGGCGGCAAACGCGCTCGCCGCATAAGCCCACTTGGGAAGCGGCAGGCTGAGCCAGCCGAGCACGCCCAGGGCCGACATGACGATGTCCGCGGCCTGGTCCGTCAGGCTGGCCCCCAGCATGCCGAAAAAGCCGAGCGGGGCCGACACCAGGGCGTCGAGCCGCCCGACCGAGGCGGTCCCGGCCGCGGCGCCGGCGGGCGCGGCGGCGACGAACCAGATCACCGCCAGCACGCCGAGCGTGGCGGCGACGATCGCCTGCACCAGCGCCGCCCGCCGCCGCGCGGCCGGGGCGCCCGCCCGCCCGTCGAACACGACCGCGGCGCCGGCGACCAGCAGCGGCAGGTAGACGAACTTGCCGGCCAGCACGGCGCCGAGCGCCGCCCCCAGGGCCAGGGAAGCTCCGGCGCTCGCCCGCACCGCGCGCGCCATCCGGAAGGCGAGGGCGGCGAAGGCGATCGCCGCCGCGATGGTCGCCGCATCCGGCGAGGCCGAGGCGAAGACGATCTGCGAGCCGGGCAAGAGGGCGATGGCCAGCAGCGCCTCGCGGCCGGTCGGCGCGATCCGCAGGGCCAGGGCGACCAGCGCCAGCGCCGCCAGGGCGTTCGCCGCCCGCGCCGCATAGAGCAGGCCGAGCGGGCCAAGCCCCGCCGCCTTGCCGGCCGCCACGCCCAGGGCCTGCGGCAGGTAGACGGTCGGCAGATAGGTCCCGAGGAAGGTCGCGAACGTCGTCCGCTCCGCCGCCAGCGGCCGGTCGAGTTCGCCCAGGGTCACCCGTAGCGGCGGCGCGCGCGGCGGCGGGGCCGGGTGCAGGGCCCGGCTGCCGAGGTAGTCGGCCGACAGGTCCCCCAGCGACGTCGGAATCTCGCCGCCGACCCGGCTCGGGGTCAGGTCCAGTTCGCTGAGCTGATAGGCGCGGAACAGGTGCTGCTGCTCGTCCGGGGTCTGGAACGGCGGCGTCAGGAAAACCAGCAGCAGCAGGCTCAATCCCCCGAGCGCCAGCAGCACCCGGATCGGGCTGAGGCGCTCGCGCAGTCGGGTGATCAGAGCTCGGCCTGGGTCGTGCGGCCGCCGCGTGTCGACACCCGGCGCATCAGGGCGTAGCCCTCGGCCTGCGGCTGGCCGACCGGCCGGGCCAGGGTGATCACGAACCAGCCGCCGTCCGGCAGGCCGGCGAAGCTGAAGCGGTCGTTGGCGTCACAGGTGGTGCGCTTGATGAACGGCCCGACGTCGCCGGCCGGCGCATTGGGGGTGCGGGCGCGGACTTCGTCGGCCGGCAGGGCGGCATGGTCGCCCGGTCCGTAGAGCACGGCCATCCGGCGGCGCGACCACGGAGTGTCCGGCGTCAGGACCACGCCGGCGCCGGCGCAGCTGAACCGCGTCTGGCCGCGGCGGAAGGTCAAATGACCGGCGATGGCGTTGCGGCCCGGCTTCTGCGCCCAGGCAAAGTCCGCGGCGCGGAACTCGGCCGGCCCGGCCGGGCCTCGGACCGGCGGCGCGCCGCCCAGGGTCGAGGCGCAGGCCCCGAGAACGAGCGTCGAAAGGACGGCGGCGGTCAGACGGAAGCTACGCATGAGGGCAAATCTATACGCCAATGGGACCAAACGGCGCCAGAGCCTCAAGACCCCAAATTGCGGCCGCCCCGCCGCTAGTCGTCGCCGCGCGGCCGCCCGCGCATGGCCTTCACTCCCGAGCGCTTGGACTTGCCCTCCAGCCGCTTGAGCTTCGAGGCGTAGGTCGGCTTGGTCTTCTTGCGCGGCGGCGGGGGCGGCTCGGCGGCCTTGCGGATCAGCTCGAGCAGCCGGCCCAGCGCCTCCTGCCGGTTCAGCTCCTGCGAGCGCCGCGCCTGGGCCACCAGCACCAGCACCCCGTCCTGCGTCAGCCGCGAGCCGGCCAGCCGGTAGAGCCTGGCCCGCACCGGCTCGGGCAGCGAGGGCGAGGCCCGCACGTCGAAGCGCAGCTCCACCGCCGTCGAAGTCTTGTTGACGTGCTGACCGCCCGGCCCGGAGGCGCGCACCGCCTTCCAGGCGACCTCGTCGTCGAGGAGGAAGATGGCGGGCGTGACCTCGATCATGCGTCCCAACTGCCACGGTTGGCGGCCCGAAGCGACATCGCCGCGAGGCCGGCGCGACATTGCGCGCGCGCAAATCCGTCGCCGCCCGCGCGGGTTCCCTTGACCTTTGCGCAAAAAACCGCTGGAAAGCCCGCGCTTTGCCGTCCCCGCCGTGCGCGAGGGATGGCCTTCTTACGTCTCAGGAGAACGATTCATGCGCGTCTACTACGACCGCGACGCCGACATTTCCCGCATCCTGGACAAGAAGATCGCCATCGTAGGCTACGGGTCCCAGGGTCGCGCCCATGCGCTGAACCTGACCGATTCCGGCGCCAAGAACGTCGCCATCGCCCTGCGCGCCGGCTCGGCCACGGCCAAGAAGGTCGAAGCCGACGGCCTCAAGGTGATGACCGTCGCCGAAGCCGCCAAGTGGGCCGACGTCCTCATGGTCCTGGCTCCCGACGAGCTGCAGCGCGACATCTACAAGGCCGAGATCGAGCCGAACATCCGCGACGGCGCGGCTCTGCTGTTCGCCCACGGCCTGAACGTCCATTTCGGCCTGATCGAGCCCAAGTCCACCGTCGACGTGCTGATGGTCGCGCCGAAGGGCCCGGGCCACACCGTGCGCGGCGAGTACCAGAAGGGCGGCGGCGTGCCCTGCCTGATCGCGATCCACCAGGACGCGACCGGCGGCGCCATGGACCTTGGCCTCGCCTACGCCTCGGCGATCGGCGGCGGCCGCTCGGGCATCATCGAGACCAACTTCCGCGAAGAGTGCGAGACCGACCTGTTCGGCGAACAGGCCGTGCTCTGCGGCGGCCTCGTCGAGCTGATCCGCGCGGGCTTCGAGACCCTGGTCGAGGCCGGCTACGCGCCGGAAATGGCCTATTTCGAGTGCCTGCACGAGGTGAAGCTGATCGTGGATCTGATCTACGAAGGCGGCATCGCCAACATGAACTACTCGATCTCCAACACGGCCGAGTACGGCGAGTACGTCACCGGCCCGCGCATCGTCACCGCCGAGACCAAGGCCGAGATGAAGCGCGTCCTGGAGGACATCCAGTCGGGCCGCTTCGTGCGCGACTTCATGCAGGAAAACGCCGCCGGCCAGCCGTCCTTCAAGGCGACCCGCCGCCGCGCCTCCGAGCACCAGATCGAGGAAGTCGGCCAGCGCCTGCGCGCCATGATGCCCTGGATCACCAAGAACAAGCTGGTCGACACGGCCCGCAACTAGGCCGCGCAACACCGCTGACGCTCAAAAGGCCCGGGATCGCTCCCGGGCCTTTTTCTATCTCCTCCTCATCCCCGCGAAGCGGAGCGGGAGAAGCGGAGTCCCGGCTAATCCCCGATGTCCCGCTTGGCCTTGATCCAGCCCCGCGCCTCCTTGTGGATCGCGGCCCAGCGGCGGCGTTCGGCCTGGGCGGCGAGGGGATCGTCGCGCCGGGCCTCGTAGGCCGCCTCCTTCTGCAGCTTGCGCCAGCTGGCCAGGCGCTCCGGGGCCAGCCGCTCGCCCGCGATCGCCGCCTGCACCGCGCAGCCCGGCTCGCCCGCGTGGCGGCAGTCGCCGAACCGGCAGCCGGCGGCCAGCTGCTCGACGTCGTCGAACGCCGCCGACAGCCCCGCCTCGGCGTCCCACAGGCCGAGCTCGCGCATCCCGGGCGTATCGAGGATCAGCCCGCCGCCCGGCAGGCGGACGAGCTCGCGGTGGGTGGTGGTGTGTCGGCCCCGCGCGCCCGCCTCGATGATGGCCTTGGTGGCCATCCGCTCGGCCCCGACCAAGGCGTTGACCAGGGTCGATTTGCCGACCCCGGACGAGCCGAGCAGCACCGCCGTGCGTCCCGGCGTCAGCTGCGCCGACAACTGCGCCAGTCCCTCGCCGGTCACCGCCGAAACCGCCAGCACCGGCGTCCCGAAGGCGATGGCCGAAACCTCCGCTGTCAGGGCCGCGACGTCGTCACAGGCGTCGGCCTTGGTCAGGACGATGACCGGATCGGCGCCGCTCTCGTAGGCGATGGCCAGGTAGCGCTCCAGCCTTCGCAGGCTGAGGTCGGCGTTCAGCGAGGCCACCAGCAACGCCGTCTCGACGTTGGCCGCCGCCACCTGCGCGCCGCCGCCGGGGCCGGCCGCGCGGCGTACGAAGGCGCTGGTCCGCGGCAGCACGCCGCGGATCACCGCCGGGCCGCCCCCCGCGCCGGTCGCCGGGGGACTTGCGGCCACCCAGTCGCCGGCCACCGGCAGTTCCGCCTCGTGGCGAAGCTTGCCGCCGGCGACGGCGTCGATCTCGCCGGCCTCGGTGGCCAAGCGATAGCGCTCGCGCTGCTGGACGATGACGCGGCCGGGGACCAACCCGTTCGCCGCGTGGGTTTGGAAGTCATGCTGGCGCCGTTCGGTCCAGCCGTAGGAAGTGAGCAATTCTGGAATCCTTGATGAGGTCGCAATGCCGGTTCGGCGTCGACCGCAGGATCCTGTCGCTCAGCTTATTGGAGAGAGGATCGCCCGCTCAGGCGGGCAGCACGTCGACGCGGCGGAGGGCGTTGCGGGCAATGGGCTTCGACATCGGATCCTCCTTCTCGCGGGTTGAACGTGCAGCCGTAAGCTTGGCGCATGGCGCCATGACGGTCAACATGGCCGCAAACTCGGAGCCCTCATGTCCCAGATCCCCGACGTCGTGATGAACACCGAAAGCAAGCGGTTCGAGGTCACCCTCGACGGCGACACCGCCTTCGCCGAATACAGCCTCGTCGACCACGGGATCATCCTGCCGCACACCGTGGTGCCGGAAGCCTTCGAAGGCCGCGGCGTCGGCTCGGCCCTCGCCAAGGCGGCGCTCGGCTACGCCCGTTCGCACGACCTGAAGGTCATTCCCCTCTGCACCTTCATGGCCGGCTACATCACCAAACACCCCGAGTGGCACGATATCGTCCACGACGGCTATCGCGCCCGACTGGGCATCAGCTGACCCTTTCCTCTCCCGTTCACGGGAGAGGGGACCGCCCGCCGAGGAGGAACGGCTTAGCCCCATTCCACCCCAGCCTCGCCGCGCAGGATCGCGTCGACCTCCGGCCGGTGGTGGCCGCCGTCGCGCTCGTGCAGCACCAGCGGCGGCAGGAGCTGCAGCGGCGCCTTGCCGGTCTTGACCGCCCGCACCAGCACGCGCTTGGCCGGGGCGTCGGCGAAAGGGTGGATCGGCCGCACCTGGAACGACCCGGCCTTCGGCGCCAGCAGCGCCAGGATGTCGGCCAGCCGGTCGGCCCGGTGAATGAGGATGATCCGCCCGCGCTCCCGCGTCGCCTTCAGCAGGAACTGCGTCCAGGCGCCGAGGCCATCGTCGGCCATCCACGCGCCGCGCCGGGCCGGGGAGGGCGCCCGCATCGCGCCGGGGTCGTCAAAGAACGGCGGATTGGCCATCGCCACGTCGAACCGCTCCAGGCCTAGCTTGGCGAAAGGCCGGGCGACGTCGCCGGTGACGATCTCGACCCGCCTGTCCAACCCGTTCAGCGCCACGTTCTCCCGCGCCAGGGCCGCGGCGGCGCCATCCCGCTCGACGCCGACGAAGGCGGTCGCCGGGGCCCGCGCCGCCGCCGCGAGCAGGGCGCCGCCGGGCCCGCAGCCGGCCTCCAGCACCCGCTCGCCCGGGCCCGCGCCGCAGGCCGCCGCCAGCAGGGCGGCGTCGGCCCCGGCCCGGTAGCCGCGCGCCGACTGGCGCAGCCGCACCCGGCCGCCCAGAACCCGGTCCTCCGTGATGGCGGCTTCGGTGATCTCGTCCATTCCCGTCCGGGCCAGTCTGTGCTTGAAGGCGGGCTCGCTTGACCACGCCCTAGCGCGTCACCATTGTCCCGGCAAACGGCGGAGGCCCCGCCGCCGGCCGTCAGGAGCTAAAGTAACCGCGTGGATGCCGCCCGTACGGCCGTCGCCGAAAAGCCGCCGTCGCTCGACGCGCTGATCGCGCTCGCCGCTCCTGACATGGCCGCCGTCGACGGGCTGATCCGCCAGCATATGGATAGTCCGGTGCCGGTGATCCCGGCCCTGGCCGACCACCTGATCGCCGGCTCGGCCAAGCGGCTGCGTCCGCTGCTGACCGTCGCCGCCGCCCGCCTCGCCGGGGCCCGCGACGACGCCTGCCTGAAGCTGGCCGCCGCCGTGGAATTCATTCACACCGCCACCCTGCTGCACGACGACGTGGTGGACTCCTCGGAGCTGCGCCGCGGCCGGGTCGCCGCCCACCTGATCTGGGGCGCCCCCTCGAGCGTCCTGGTCGGCGACTTCCTGTTCGCCCGCGCCTTCGAGCTGATGGTCGGCGCCGGCTCGATGCCGGCCCTGGAGATCCTCGCCCGCGCCAGCCGCGTCATCGCCGAGGGCGAGGTGCTGCAGCTGACCCGCGCCCACGACCTCGACCTGTCCGAAGAGCTCTACCTCGAGATCATCAAGGCCAAGACCGCCGAGCTGTTCGCCGCCGCCGCCGAATCCGGCGCGGTGTCGGCCGGCGCCTCGACCGAGGGCCGCAGGGCCCTGCGTCGCTACGGCCAGGATGTCGGCATCGCCTTCCAGCTCGTCGACGACGCGCTCGACTATTCGGGCGAGAGCGCGGGCCTCGGCAAGAACCCCGGCGACGACTTCCGCGAAGGCAAGGCCACCTTGCCGCTGCTGACCGTGATGGCCCGCACGCCGAACGAGCGTGAGTTCTGGATCCGCACCGTCGACCGGCGCGAGCAGACCGGGGCCGACTTCGAGCGGACCCGCGAGCTGATGCGCCAGACGGGCGCCGTCGACAGCACCCTCGACCTCGCGGCCCGCTACGCCGAGAGCGCCAAGGCGGCCCTCGCCGACCTGCCCGCCGGCCCCTGGCGCACGGGTCTCGTCGAGCTGGCCGACTTCGCGGTCCGCCGCCGGGCCTGACGCGCCGGCGCGGGCCGTTGGCCCGCCGCCTCAAAAGCTACGCAATCGGAACCGCTTAGCGCGCCGTACGCTTCTTCGACCCGACGAGGGAGTGCGTATATGTATTCGGGTATCGGTTTGGCGCGTGCGGGTCGGTTTACGCCGGAGTTCCCCAACGCTCAGGCGCTGCATGTCGGCCTGGCGCAGTGGAACAGGCGCCGGCTGGCGGTCGGCGCGCCCCATGACGACTGGGAGGCCGAGGTCAGCGACGACTGCCGGATGCAGCGGCTCGAAGGCGCCTTCGTCGAGGGCTTTCGCGCCCAGATCGCTCCGCTTGTCGCGGACGTTCCTGAGGACCCGCACGGCTTCATCGCCTGGTTCGAAGGGCTCAAGGACAAGGGCCCGGGCCAGTGGGATCCGCTGTTCGCCTGGCTGGAGACCGAGGCCGACCTCGAGCAGATGCGCTGGTTCCTGACCCAGGAAGCGGCCGGTGAGGCCGGGTTCGATGACCTCGTCGCCATGACCCAGGTCAAGATGCCGGCCCGCCCGAAGCTCGAACTGGCCCGCAACTACTGGGACGAGATGGGCCGCGGCCACCTGGGCGGCATGCACGGGCCGATGCTCGACAGAACCGTCGCCGGCCTGGAACTGACGCCGACCATCGAGGGCACCTGTTGGCCGTCCCTGGCCCTGGCCAACACCATGACCGCTTTTGCGACCACCCGACGATACGCCTACCACTCGGTCGGCGCGCTCGGCGTCGTCGAGCTCACCGCCCCGACCCGCGTCGGCGCGGTGGCGCAGGGGCTGAAGCGCCTCGGTCGCCCGCCGGAACAGCGCAAGTACTTCGTCCTGCACGCCCAGCTCGACGTCGAGCATTCCAAGGCCTGGAACGCCGAGGCCCTGGTTCCGCTCGTCGAGGAGAATCCGGGTTGCGCCCGCTATCTCGCGGAGGGCGCGATGATGCGCCTGATCTGCGGCCAGCAGTGCTTCGACGCCTACCGCGCCCACCTGTGGGCCGACGCCGAAGTCTACGCGGCCGAGTAAGGCCGCCTCAGCCGGGGCTGATCATCTGCTCCGGCCGCACCACCGCGTCGAACTCCTCGTTCGAGACATAGCCGCCGCCCACCGCCTCGTCGCGCAGGGTGGTGCCGTTCTTGTGCGCCAGCTTGGCGATCTTGGCGGCGTTGTCGTAGCCGATTTTCGGCGCCAGGGCCGTCACCAGCATCAGCGACCGCTCGAGGTTGGCCTTGATGTTGTCTTCCCGCGCCTCGATGCCGGCCACCATGTTGTCGGCGAATGACACCGCCGCGTCGGCCAGCAGGCGGCACGACTGCAGGAAGTTGTAGGCCATCACGGGGTTGAAGACGTTCAGCTCGAAGTGGCCCTGCGATCCGGCGACCGTCATCGCCGTCTGGTTGCCCATGATGTGGGCACAGACCATGGTCAGGGCCTCGGCCTGGGTGGGATTGACCTTGCCCGGCATGATCGACGAGCCCGGCTCGTTCTCCGGCAACGCCAGCTCGCCCAGCCCCGAACGCGGGCCGGAGCCCAGGAAGCGGATGTCGTTGGCGATCTTGAACAGGGCCGCGGCGGCCGAATTGATCGCCCCGTGGCTGAACACCATCGCGTCGTGGGCGGCCAGGGCCTCGAACTTGTTCGGCGCGGTGACGAACGGCAGGTGGGTGATCGCCGCGATCCGCTCGGCCACCTTCTCGGCGAAGCCGACCGGCGCGTTCAGGCCGGTGCCGACCGCCGTGCCGCCCTGCGCCAGTTCATAGAGGCCGTAGAGGGTCTCCTTGATCCGCCGCACCGACATGGCGACCTGGTGCGAATAACCGCCGAACTCCTGGCCCAGCGTCAGCGGCGTCGCGTCCTGGGTGTGGGTGCGGCCGATCTTGATGATGTGGGCGAAGGCCTCGGTCTTCACCTTCAGCGCCGCATGCAGGTGCTCCAGCGCCGGCATCAACCGCCGCGCCACCTCGTCCGCCGCCGCCACGTGCATGGCGGTGGGATAGGTGTCGTTCGAGGACTGGCTCATGTTGACGTGGTCGTTGGGGTGGACCGGCGTCTTCGAGCCCATTTCGCCGCCCAGCATCTCGATCGCCCGGTTCGAGATCACCTCGTTGGCGTTCATGTTGGACTGGGTGCCCGACCCCGTCTGCCAGACCACCAGCGGGAAGTGGTCGTCCAGCTTGCCGTCGATCACCTCCTGAGCGGCGGCGACGATGGCGGCGCCGATCGCCGGATCCAGCCGGCCCAGCGCCATGTTGGCCTCGGCGGCGGCGCGCTTGACGACGCCCAGGGCGCGGATCACCGGGATCGGCTGGCGCTCCCAGCCGATCTTGAAGTTCTGGATGCTGCGCTGGGTCTGCGCGCCCCAGTACCGGTCGGCGGCGACCTCGATGGGGCCGAAGGTGTCGGTCTCGGTGCGCGTCGCGGTCATCTCGGTCTCCAGCCAAACGGGGCGGGGTCGGTTTAACGAGACGGCGGGAGAGCGCAAGGCTAAGGACGCCGCAATGGACGACGGCTGGACACATCACGGCAAGGTCCGGGCCCGCGAGGGCGAGGGGACGATGGAGGTGGTGGTCGACGGCCTGACCACCCAGGCCAAGTACTACAAGCCGCTGATCTACGAGTTCTTCCGCAAGGCCTGGCGCGGCTCGCGGCCGGCGTGGGGCGAGTTCAGCGTCGAGATCCGCATGGAATACCTCGGCGACCCGCCCTGGATCGACCTCGACAACCTGGCCAAGGCCATCCTCGACGCCATCAAGGGCTACGCCTTCCACGACGACGCCCAGGTCGCCCGCCTCCTCGTCGAGCGCGCCGAGGGCGAGCGCGAGCGCATCGCCGTCACCGTCCGCAAGCTCTCCGACCGGGCGATGAGCCCGCCCTGACGAAAACGGCCCCGCCATTCATCGAGGCGGGGCCGGAACTTCGCGAACCGTCCGGGGGAAGGTCGGCTCAGCGATACTGTTGCAGACGCGTGGTCCGAAGGCCCGCCATGCCGTGGCGGTCGATCGACGCCTGCCAGGCGGTGAATTCCTCGCCCGTCAGGCCGTAGCGCTCGAGCGCGTCGTCGAGCGAGATCAGGCCGCCGCGCACGGCGGCCACGACCTCGGCCTTGCGCCGGATCACCCACCGGCCGGTGTTGGCCGGCGGCAGGTCCTTCAGAGTCAGCGGCGCGCCCGTCGGGCCGATGACATAGGCTTCACCGCGGCTGTTGGTCCGCGTCTGCTGCTGTTGTTGCAACATGGCTTTACGCCTTTCCCACCATCACTGTTGATGGGGAAGGTAGGCGGTGGGTGCTAACGCCCGCTGAATCGCGAGAGTAAATAATGAGCTAATCATGCTCGCCCCCGTGTACGATTTTGAAACACGACTTAACAATTTGGGTGTTAACTCAGATTAAGAGAGGTTGATCAGCGCTTGATGTTGATCAGTTCTTCCAACATCTGATCGGCCGTGGTGATGATCCGCGAAGACGCCGAGTAAGCCTTCTGCGTCGAGATCAGGCCGGTGAACTCCGCCGACAGGTCGACGGTCGAGGCTTCCAGGCTCGACGGCGCGATGCGGCCGGCGCCGATGCCCGGCTCCTTGATCACCAGCTGGCCGGCCGCGCCCGAGGCGCGATAGGCGTTGCCGCTCACCGCCTGCAGGCCGTCCGCGTTGGGGAAGGTGGCGATGGCGATCTTGGCGATCTTCCGCACCTGGCTGTTGTCGAACACCGCCGTGACGATGCCTTCCTCGTCCACCTCGACGCCGACCACGTTGCCGACGCCGGCCCCGTCCGAGTTCACCGACCGCACGGTCGACGGCTCGGAGAGCAGGGTCAGCTTGTCGAGGTCGAGGTCGACCGTCTGGCCGGAGATCCCCAGGCCCTCGGCCCACTGCGGCGCGGTCGCCGAGTCCGAGGCGTTCAGCGTCAGGCGCGGCACGCCGCCGGTGGCCGTGAACAGGGTGGTGTCGGCGCTGGCGAGGTTGATCGTGCCGTCCTGGTTGAAGGCGATGTCGCCGGCCAGCAGCTGGCCCGGCCGTCCCGCGCCGTTGTCGATGTCGCCGGCCGGGATGGCGTAGACTTCCGCGTGCCAGACGTTCGGCTTGGTCGGGTCGTTGCCGCGCAGGAAGGCCATGGCCACCTTGCGGTTGCCGCCCGTCGAGTCGATCACGTTCATCTCGAGCGTGAAGTCCGGCTGGGTGCCGGTCGTCGGGTCGTCGGCGTAGTCGGCCATACTCTCGACCGTCGTGCCGTCGTAGGTGCCGCCGGAGACCGCGGCCGACACCGTGGTGTCCTTGTTCAGGTTGGCGGCGATCTTCACCTCGGTGGTCTGCGAGACCGCCGAGCCGAGGCCGCGCACGTTGATCGGCTGCAGCTTGCCGAGATCCGAGGGGTTGATGTCGAAGGTGCCGTTCGACTGGATCGGCCAGCCCTGCAGGAACAGCCGCGCGTCGTTCATCAGATAGCCGTCGGCGTCGACCGCGAACGAGCCCGAGCGCGTGAACAGCCGCGCGTCGGCGCTGGTGATGCCCTCGGCCTTCTGGGTGGTGACGAAGAAGCCGTCGCCGGAGATGGCGAGGTCGGTCGGCGAGGTCGCCGTCTGCACCAGGCCCTGCTGGCTGATGTACTGGCGCGTCGTGCCGGTGACGCCGCCGGCCGAGTAGCGACCGGCCATCTGGGCCGTCACCACGCTGCCGAAATTCACCTGGCTACGCTTGTAGGCGATGGTGTTGACGTTGGCGATGTTGTCCGAGATCGCGGCCATCGCCGAGGAGTTGGCGACCAGCCCGGACACACCCGCCAGCATGGCGGAATTGATGCTCATTGGTTCGTTCCGTTCTGTTCTTTGGGTGATCCGCGTACTGCGGATGCGGAACGGCGCCTTTCGGCCGTCGCGTCCGCCGGACTTCAGCCGGCGGGGTTGTTGTTGGGGTTCGGGGTTGTTTCAGCCTCGGCCGCCTCTTCAGGCAGCTTGACGCTGGTGACGTAGTTCCACGGCACCTTCGCGCCGTTGACGGTGATCAGGGTCTGGCCGTCGGTCTGCTCGACCCCGGCGACCATGCCTTCGACATAGATGGTGGTCGGCACCGTGTCGGCGGCGCTGTCCTTGGCGCTGACCAGGATGCGATAGTCGCCGCCGTCCGGCAGCTGCTGGCCCGACAGGTCCTTGCCGTCCCAGGTGAACTTGTGGTCGCCGGCCTTCAGGTCGGCGCCCGACAGCGTCTTGGAATGCACCGACTTGCCGTTGGCGTCGACGATCTCGACCTTCACCTCGGTCGCGTCGCGGTCGAGATCGTAGGTCCACGAGGCCTTGCCGTTCTGCAGCACGCCCTTGTCGCTGACCGCCTTCACTTCGCGGCCGATGAGGCTGACGGCGGTCGAGATGCCCGAGTTGGTGTTGCCGACCAGCTGCTTCAGCAGGTCGTTGGTCAGCAGCTGCTGCTCGACCCCGGTCATCTGGACCATCTGCTGGGTGAACTGGTTGGAATCCATCGGCGACAACGGATCCTGGTTCTTCAGCTGGGTGGTCAGCAGGGTCAGGAAGGTGTCGAAGTTCTCCGCCAGGCGCGTGCGCGCCCCGGCGGTGACGTCGGTCTGGGCTCCAATTCCGGCGACGGCCATGGGCTGCTCCTAGATCCGCACGTCGAGGCCGGCGTTGACGCCGCGCCGCAGGTTGAGCCGGCCGGCCGGGGCGGCGTCCGCCTCGCCGGCGGTGTCCAGGGCTGCCCGGAACGCCCGGCCGCGGAACGCTGCGCCGTTGTCCTGCGACGGCTCGGCGAAGTGCTGGCGCGCCTGGCCCTGGTCGCCGGCGACGTCGAACGACATGCCGCCCGACAGGTCGAACCCGGCCTGCTCCAGCGCCCGCTGCAGTTCGCCGGCCCGGGCCTTCAGCTCCTGCGCAGCCTGAGGCGTCTCGAACGACAGGGCGGCGGTCAGCCGGCCGTGGGCGCCGATCTCGACCCGCACGTCCACCTTGCCGAGGCCCAGGGGGTCCAGCTCGACGTCGAACCGCGTCGTGCGCGCGTCGAGCTTCTTGAGGATCTGCGCCGACAGGGCGGCGACCGTCTCGGGCGAGCCGCGCACCGGCGTCGGGGCGGTGTGGGCGCCGGTCGCCGGCGTGCTCGCCGCCGGAGCGTCGGCCTCGGCGACGACGACCGCGTCGGGGGTGTCGGCGGCCGCGGCGGCTTCAGGCTCGGCGGTTTCGGCGGCGGCCAGCTCGGCGCCTTGCGGGCGGTCCGTCGCGGCCACGGCGTCGGCGGTCTGGGTCGGCGCCGCGCCGCGCACCGGGCCGGCGGCGGTCGCGAAGGCCTCGGCCCGATCGCCGACCTTGCCCTCGACCTTGGCGGCCTTGTCGCCGCGCGGCGCAGCCTCGGCCGGCCTGGCGGCGGGGGCCTGGACCGGCGCGGCCTGCGCCGCCTGGGCGACCCGCGACGGCGCGGCGGCGTGCGCCAGGGCCTGGGCCGCCGCCGGCGGGGTCGGGCCGCTCGAATCCTTGGCGGCCGCCTGGGCGTTCGCCGCGGGCGGCGGGGACGCGTCGGCCGACGCGGCGTCCGGAGCCGGGGGTGCAGTCGCCGCGGCCGGCGTGGCGGTCGGCCGGCCCGGCGTGCGGACGTGGGGCTTCGGGGTGATCGCGACCTCCAGGGCCTCGCCGCCGGCGAACGGGGCAGGGGCCTCGGCCTCGATCTCGACATCCTCGGCCGGCGTCTCTTCGCCGGCGACGGACGGCGGCTGCCCGGCCTGCGGTGCAACGTGGGTCGCCGGGGCCGCTGGGGCGTCGCCGGCCGGCAGGCCCGGCCCGGCGGGGGACGTCTGGGCCTGCGCCAGGACGGTGACCATCGCCGCGCTCATGGCCGCGGCGGGCGCCTCCAGAGCCAGGCCTTCGCCCTCGCCCTCGGGCTGATCCTCATCGCCCTCGGTCTCGCCCTCGGCTTCGGTGACGGCTGCCGGGGCCGCCGGCGCCGGGGCCGCTTCGACCGGCGTCTCGCCCAACAGGGCCGCCATCAGCGCCTCGAACACCGCGCCCGCATCGGGCGCAGCGGCGCCGGCGGCCGGCGCGGCGGCCGGCGGGGCGAAGGCGAGCATGTTGATCGGAGACGCGGACAAGGTCGGCCTGCGAGGAAGCGGTTCACGGCGCCTGCTGCGCCAAGACGTTCACGGCAGCCGCAGCAACCTTCGCGCCACTCTCCTAGTCCCTTGTTTCAGCGAAGAAACTTCGGGTCCGGTCGAGGTGCCGCACGGCCCCGCGGCGGAATTTGCCGGGCCGGATCGGCGCCCGCTGGGGCGTTCCCTGCCGATCTCGAATGACAGTCTGGCCGTTGGCCCGCTCCTTGCGATTAACCATGCGACACCCGTCGACGGCTCAGAAGCAGGCGTTGATAACAAAGAACTTTTCCCGGCGCGCGCCGCGTTCCTTCTAAGATTTTCCCGGCAGAATCCGCCGGGTCGCGCAGCCTTTGCCGGGCGGAGAGCTAGACGATGTCGCTCAACGTGACGCTCAAGACCGCGACGTCCGGGCTGATGGCGGCCCAGACCGGGCTGC
>NZ_JBIIGK010000032.1:0-25441 GCF_044236515.1 Phenylobacterium sp. | reverse complement strand
GTCGCGGCAGGTCCGGTCATGCCCGCCGTCATATCGGGGAAGCCCTTGGCGCGCCATCCCGGCCGTGCCAAGCCTTGCCCATGCCCGAACTTCCCGAGGTCGAAACCGTCCGCCGCGGACTTCAGCCCGTGCTGGAAGGGGCCCGCCTGATCCGGGTCGAAGCGCGCCGGCCCGATCTGCGCTTTCCGTTTCCGGAAGGTTTCGTCCAGCAACTGACGGGGGCGCGAGTGGTCGAACTGTCCCGCCGCGCCAAGTACATCCTCGCGCGGCTGGATCGGGAGGACACCCTCGTCATGCACTTGGGCATGAGCGGCCGTTTCGAGATCGCGCGCCCTGAAGGGTCGAGCCGGCCCGGTGAGTTTCACTACGCGCCCGATCCGGATCCGAAGCACGCCCACGTCGTCTTCGACACCGACGCCGGGGTCCGCATCACCTATTACGATCCGCGCCGGTTCGGCTTCATGGGCCTCGTCAACACCGCCCTGCTCGAGGTGCACCCCTGGTTCGCCGACATGGGTCCAGAGCCTCTGTCCGACGCCTTCGACGTCGGCCGGCTGAAGAGCGCCTTCGCCGGCCGCAAGCAGGGTCCCAAGACCCTGCTGCTCGATCAGCGGGTCGTGGCCGGGCTCGGCAACATCTACGTCTGCGAGGCTCTGCACCAGGCGCGGATCTCGCCGTTCAAACCAGCCGGGAAGATCGCCGCCGCCCGCCTTCCGCCGCTGGTCGCCGCGATCCGGGAGGTGTTGCAGCGGGCGATCGCGGCCGGCGGCTCGTCCCTCCGCGACTTCGCCGGCGCCGACGGGGCGCTCGGCTACTTCCAACATCGCTTCCGGGTCTACGACCGTGAGGGACAGCCCTGCCAGAACGAAGGCTGCAGGGGCGTGATCGCCCGTGAGGCGCAGGCCGGGCGCTCGACCTTCTTCTGCCCGGTCTGCCAGAAGTGAGACGCGCGCTCTTCGCCACCGCCGCTGGCCTGGCCGCGTTCGCCGCCGGATGCGCCCGGGCTGAACCGCCGATGTGGGTGGTGAAGGACAGGAACTCCGAACTCGTCCTCTTCGGCTCGGTGCATGTCCTGCCGGCGGGTCTGGCCTGGCGACCGGCGGCGCTCGATCGCGCGCTTAGCGGGGCGGACGATGTCTGGTTCGAGCTGCCGACCGGCCCTGAGGCGGAACAGGAAAGCGCCCGCACCGCGCTAAACCACGGCCTCCTGCCACAGGGGCAGCGCCTGTCGAAGCTGCTGCGGCCGGCGGACGCCGAGCGTCTGGCGAGGGTCGCCCAGGCCTATGGGATCGACCCGGCGATGCTGGAAGCCTACCGGCCGTGGATGGCGGAGATGGCGCTGGCCGGCGCGGTGTTTCGCCGGGCCGCGGCCAGCGAGGCCAACGGGGTCGAAGCCGTGCTGTCGGCCGCGACGCCGCCCGCGACGCCGCGCCGATCCTTCGAAACGCCGTCGGAACAGATCGCCTTCTTCGCCGGCGCGCCGCTGGGCGACCAGATCGCGGCGCTGAACCAGACAGTCCGCGAGATGGAGCACGACCCGGACGAGTTCCAGCTGCTGCTGCGGGCCTGGATGGCCGGGGACGTCCGGACCATCGAGCGGGAGTCGCTCGATCCCATGCGCCGGGCCGCCCCGAACCTCTTCCGAGTGCTGGTCGTCGAGCGCAACCGCCGCTGGGCGGCGACCCTTGACCGGCGGCTGAAGGGCCAGGGGCGCTCCGTGGTGATCGTCGGCCTCGGGCACCTGGTCGGCCCGGAAGGACTTCCCGCACGACTGCGCGCCCTTGGCTATTCGGTCGAGGGGCCTTAAGCCGCACGGACCCATAGCGGCCTGGAGGCGACGATGACCTACGAGACCCTGCTGGTGGAAACCGACGACGGCGTGACCCTGGTCCGGCTGAACCGGCCGCAGGCGCTGAACGCCCTCAACGCCGCCCTGCTCGCCGACCTCGTCGCGGTGCTGGACGCGGTCGAGGGCGACGAGCGCGTCGGCTGCGTGGTGATCACCGGGTCGGAGCGCGCCTTCGCCGCCGGCGCCGACATCAAGGAAATGGCCGACAAGAGCTATGCGGACATGTTCCGCAGCGATCTGTTCGCGGAGGTTTCCCGCCGCTTCGACGCCTTCCGCAAGCCGGTCATCGCCGCGGTCGCCGGCCACGCCCTGGGCGGCGGCTGCGAACTGGCCATGATGTGCGACCTGATCATCGCCGCCGACACCGCCAAGTTCGGCCAGCCGGAGATCAACCTCGGCATTGTCCCGGGCATCGGCGGAACCCAGCGGCTGACCCGGGCGGTCGGCAAGGCCAAGGCCATGGACCTGATCCTGACCGGCCGCACGATGGACGCCGCCGAGGCCGAACGCTCGGGCCTGGTGGCCCGGGTCGTCGCGGCCGACCGTCTCGTCGACGAGGCGATGGAGGTCGGCCGCAAGATCGCCGGCCTGTCGCCGCTGGCGGTCGCTATGGCCAAGGAACTGGTCGACGCCGCCCAGGACACCACCCTCAGCGCCGGCCTGGCGCTGGAGCGGCGGCTGTTCCACTCCCTGTTCGCCTTCGACGACCAGAAGGAGGGCATGGCGGCCTTCGTCGCCAAGCGGAAGCCGGAGTTCAAGGGGCGCTGATGCGCATCCTGGCGTTCGGCGACAGCTTCGTCCTCGGCCAGGGCGATCCGGAGCATCTGGGCTGGGTCGGCCGGGCGCTGCGCGGACGGCCGGAGATCACGCTCTACAATCTCGGGGTTCGCGGCGACAGCAGCGCCGACGTGGCCACACGCTGGCGCGCAGAGGCGAAGGCCCGTCACGTCGTCGGCGAAACGGGGATCGTCTTCTCTTTCGGCGCCAATGACTGCGGGCTGGAGGCCGGCGCGCCGCGCGTGCCGCCGGCCGCGAGCCTCGCCCATGCCCGAGCCATGCTCGTCGAAGCGGCCGATCTGGGCCCCGTCCTGATGGTCGGCCCGCCGCCGATGCCCGAGCCCGGCCGCGCCGCCCGCATCGAGGCGCTGAACGACCATCTGAAGGCCCTGGCCGGCCGCCTGCGGGTGTCGTTCGTCGACGTCTTCCAGCCCTTGTTCGCGGACGGGCTGTGGAACCGCGAGGCCGAGGCGATCGACGGAGCCCACCCGGGCGCCGGCGGCTATCAGCGGCTGGCCGACCTGGTCGCCGCCCACCCCGCCTGGCGGGTCTTTACCGGCGCCGGCTAAAACCGCCCGGTCGCCATTGACCCACGGCGGCCGCTCCCGTATATCCGCGCCTCCATTTCGCACGCCCTGCCGTCGGCGGGGCGCGACCCGTATTGAAGAGCTCTGAAGAATGGCCAACACGCCCGGCGCCAAGAAAGCGGTCCGCAAGATCGCCCGCCGCACCGAAGTCAACAAGGCGCGCCGCTCGCGCGTCCGGACCTTCCTGCGGAAGTTCGAAGAAGCCCTGACCAAGGGCGACGCCGGTGCCGCCAAGGCCGCCTTCGTCGAGGCTCAGTCCGAGCTGATGCGCGCTGTCTCCAAGGGCGTGGTCCACAAGAACACCGGCTCGCGCAAGGTCTCGCGCCTCGCCGCCCAGCTGAAGAAGCTGTCGGCCTGAGCCCGGCGGCGGGCGGCCTCGCCGCCCGCGCTTTCGCATCGCGAAAAATGCTGCAGCAGCGTTCTTTCCGAACGCTGCTTTTTGCTGTCCGAAACTCCGTCGGCTGACCGACACTGCGGCCAAATGGCTCGACGAACGTTGTGTTGTCAGCGGTTTTCTCAACCCCTTCAGGGGGTCTATCGGAGTCAACGGAAATATCCGCCGACGGCGCTAAGAATCGCCGTTGACCGGCCCTAAGCCGCGACTAATCTCAAGCCTCTTACAGGCGTTTTTTCCAATCGATCTCGGTCTTCGGGACGCCGGCGGAGCAGTCGCATTCGCCGGATAAGCGCCTGTGCGTGTTGAGAAAAATAGGGCGGGCCTGGCGTGGGGCCGGGGCTGAGAGGCGGGGTTTGCAATGATGAGCGGGAGGGCCGCGGGAGCTATGGCAGAAACGCCAGCTGGGGCCGTCTGGATGAAGACCTGCCAAGTTCTCAAGCGAGAGCTGGGCGAGGCCACCTTCGGCTCTTGGCTGGGGCAAGCGGCTCTGCGCGAGGCGGGTGACGAAGTGTGCGTGGTCGCCGCCACCGGCGTGGCGCGCGACTGGATCCGCCGTCATGCCTGGCGCCGTATCGGCGAGCTGTGGGCGCAGAACGACCCGATGGGTCGTCGCCTGGACCTGAAGTCCCGCATGGAGATGGATGCCGCTCCGGCGCCGGTCCGCGCCGCGCCGGAACCCGAGGTTATCGAGATCGAGGTCGAGGCGCCGCCGGTGGTCGCCCGCCAGGGTCGCCTGCAGGGCCTGCAGGAGCGCTTCAGCTTCGAGACCTTCGTGGCCGGCCCGGCCAACGAATTCGCCTTCGCCGTGGCGCGCCGGGTGGCGTCCTGGGCCGACGGGCACTTCAATCCGGTGGTCTTCCACGGCCCGTACGGCTTCGGAAAGACCCACCTCTTGAACGCGCTGGCCTGGGAAGCCATGCAGAGCGCGCCGGAGAAGCGGGTGGTCTATCTGACCGCTGAGCGTTTCACGACGACCTTCGTCAAGGCGCTGCAGGACCGCCAGACCCAAGCGTTCAAGGACGAGCTGCGCAACGCCGACCTCTTGCTGATCGACGACGTCCACTTCGTGGCCGGCAAGCCGTCGACGCAGGAGGAGCTTTTCCACACCCTCATCGCCCTGGTCGAGGACGGCCGCCGGGTGGTGATGACCGCCGACCGCTCGCCGAACGAGCTGTCGGACATGGAACCGCGCCTGCGCTCGCACCTCCAGGCGGGTCTCGTCTGTGGGATCGAGCCGGCCGACCGGGCCCTGCGCCTGGGCATCCTCGAGCGCAAGTTGGCGACCTTGGCCCAGCAGGGCCGGTTCCTGCCTTCGGCGCGCCCTGAGGTGCTGCAGTTCCTCGCCGACCGCTTCACCGACAGCGTCCGCGAGCTCGAAGGCGCCCTGAACACCCTCGTCGCCCGGGTGGGCGCTGACGTCGCCCGTCTGACGCTGGACGAGGCCCAGGCCATCCTTCGGCCGCACCTCGCCTGCAACGAGCGTAAGGTGACGGTGGACATGATCCAGAAAGCCGTCGCCGAGCACTACAACCTCAAGCAGGCGGACCTGATCAGCGAGCGCCGCGCGCGCGCCGTGGCCCGCCCCCGCCAGGTCGCCATGTGGTTGGCCAAGCAGATCACCACCCGCTCGCTGCCGGACATCGGCCGGCGGTTCGGCGGGCGCGACCACACGACGGTGCTGCACGCGGTGCGGCGCATCGAGGCGCTGAAGGGTGAAGACGCCGCCATCGCCCGCGACGTGGACGTGCTGCTGCGCAAGCTGCGGGGCTGAACGGGTCCTTAAGACTGTCGCGGTTTTGCTGCTAGGCTGGGGTCTCCAATCGAGGGAGACGCCCTATGTCGGACCAAGCGCCGCTGACCAGCCCGGTTTCCTGCTACCTGCACCCCAAGGGCGGCCGCGCCGCCGAGGCCGCCGAGTTCTATAAGCGCGCCTTCGCCGCCGAAGAGACGGTGCGGATGCCGGCCGACGACGGCAAGCGGCTGATGCACGTCCAGCTCTCCATCAATGGCGGCTCGGTGATGATGAGCGACGAGTTCCCAGAGTACAGCCAAAGCCAGGTCCGGGAGATGGGCGGCTTTACCATCCACCTGCAGGTGGACGACGCCGACGCCTGGTACGAGCGGGCGGTGGCCGCCGGCTGCGAGGTCCGCATGCCGCTGGAGGACCAGTTCTGGGGCGACCGCTACGGCTCGGTGCGCGACCCGTTCGGCGTCGACTGGTCGATCGGCGGGCCGGTCAAAGGGGCCTGAGGGCGTGCTGGACCTCGTTCTGGCCATCGCTCATCACCTGCTGATCTTTGCCCTGTTCGGCTTGCTGGTCGCCGAGATGCTGCTGGTCCGCCGGGCCGGCGATCCAGGCGTTCTCCAGCGACTGGCCCTGGTCGACGGCGGTTACGGCGGCGTGGCCGGAATGACGCTCATCGTCGGAATCTGCCGCGCCGTCTTCGCGGCCAAGGGCTGGGACTACTACGCCCACAACGGCTTCTTCTGGGCCAAGGTCGCCGCCTTCGCCGCCATCGGCCTGCTGTCGATCCCCGGCACGCGCGCCTTCCTGATCGCGCGGCGGGCCGGGCACGGCCTGGCGGCGGGGGAGATCGGGCGGGCCCGCGGCCTCCTCCACGCCCAGTCGGGCCTCTTCGTCTTGGTGCTGGTGTTCGCCGCGGCCATGGCCCGCGGCTACGGCGCGTTCTGAAGGCAAGAAAAAAGGCGGCCGGATCGCTCCGGCCGCCTTTGTCGTATGGATGGCGAAGCGGCGTTACGCCTCTTCGGTCTCCGCGCCTTCCTTCTTGGACAGGTCTTCGCCGGTCTCCTGGTCGACGATCTTCATCGACAGGCGGGTCTTGCCGCGGTCGTCGAAGCCAAGAAGCTTTACCTTCACGGCTTGGCCTTCCTGCAGGACGTCCGAGACCTTCGCGACGCGCTCGTTGGAGATCTGGCTCACGTGGACCAGGCCGTCCTTGGCGCCGAAGAAGTTCACGAAGGCGCCGAAGTCGACGATCTTCACGACCTTGCCAGTGTAGATCTGACCAACCTCGGGCTCCGAGGCGATGGACTTGATCCAATCCTTGGCGGCGTCGATCTTGGCGGCTTCCGCGGCGGCGATCTTGATCGTGCCGTCTTCACCGATGTCGATTTTGGCGCCGGTCTTTTCCACGATCTCGCGGATCACCTTGCCGCCCGAGCCGATCACTTCGCGGATCTTGTCGACCGGGATCTTGATGGTCTCGATCTTCGGCGCGAACTCGCCCAGTTCGGCGCGCGGCGCCTCCATGGCCTTGTTCATTTCGCCGAGGATGTGCTCACGGCCGCCCTTCGCCTGTTCGAGGGCCTTTTTCATGATCTCTTCGGTGATGCCGGCGATCTTGATGTCCATCTGCAGGGAGGTGATCCCGTCAGCGGTGCCGGCGACCTTGAAGTCCATGTCGCCGAGGTGGTCTTCGTCGCCGAGGATGTCCGACAGGACCGCGAAGCCGTCGCTTTCCAGGATCAGGCCCATGGCGATGCCCGATACCGGCTTCTTCAGCGGCACGCCGGCGTCCATCAGGGCCAGCGAGGAGCCGCAGACGGAGGCCATCGACGACGAGCCGTTGGACTCGAAGATCTCCGAGACCAGGCGGATCGTGTAGGGGAACTCTTCGGCGGTCGGCAGCATCGGGCGGATCGCCCGCCACGCCAGCTTGCCGTGGCCGACTTCGCGGCGGCCCGGCGCGCCCATGCGGCCCGTCTCCCCGACCGAGAACGGCGGGAAGTTATAGTGCAACATGAACTTCTCGTAGTACTTGCCCTCGAGCGCGTCGATCAGCTGCTCGTCGTCGCCCGTTCCGAGCGTGGCCACGACCAGCGCCTGGGTCTCGCCGCGGGTGAAGAGCGCCGAGCCGTGGGCCCGGGGCAGGACGCCCACTTCCGAAACGATCTGACGGACCTGGTCGACGGTGCGGCCGTCGATACGCTTGCCGGTCTCGAGGATCGAGCGACGGACGATGTCGGCCTCGAGTTCCTTGAAGACGCTGATCAGCTTCAGCGGATCGATGCCGTCCGGATTGGCTTCCGACTTCGCGAAGGCGGCGACGGCCTTCTGCTTGGCGGCGCCCAGGGCGGCGACACGGTCGGACTTCTTGGTGATCTGGTAGGCGGCGCGCAGGTCGTCGCCGATCACCTTCTTCACCTCGGCCTTGAGCGCGTCGGTGTCGTCCGGCTGGAAGTCGAAGGGCTCCTTGGCCGCGTGTTCGGCCAGCTCGATGATCGCGTCGATCACCGGCTGCATGCCCTTGTGGGCGAAGGTCACGCCGCCGAGGACTTCGGCTTCGGACAGTTCCTGGATTTCCGACTCCACCATCATCACGGCGTCGTTGGTGCCGGCGACCACCAGGTCCATCCGGCTTTCCTTCATCTCGTCGAGCGTCGGGTTGAGGATGTACTCGCCGTTCACGTAGCCGACGCGGGCCGCGCCGATCGGGCCCATGAAGGGCGCGCCGGACAGCACCAAGGCGGCGGAGGCCGCGACCAGGGCGACGATGTCGGGATCGTTCTCGAGGTCATGCGCCAGCACCGTGGTGACGACCTGGACCTCGTTCTTGAAGCCCTTCACGAACAGCGGGCGGATCGGACGGTCGATCAGGCGGCTGGTGAGGGTTTCCTTCTGCGAGGGCGCGCCCTCGCGGCGGGGGAAGCTGCCCGGGATCTTGCCCGCGGCATAGAACTTCTCCTGGTAGTTGACGGTGAGCGGGAAGAAGTCCTGACCGGGCTTCGCGCTCTTGGCGTAGACGGCGGTCGCCAGGACCTGGGTCTCGCCGTAGGTGGCCAGAACGGCGCCGTCGGCCTGACGGGCCATGCGGCCGGTTTCGAGCGTCAGCGTCTTGCCGCCCCACTCGATGGTCTTGCGTTTGATATCGAACATTTTCGCTTCTTTCTCATCCCGCGGGCGCATTCCCAGGCGGGGGCGGACAGGGATCGGTCTTCCGAAATCCTCTCCATTCGAACAGGCGGTGAGGATTTCTCTCGAACCCTCGGCGTGTGTGGAGCGCTTGGCTCCGGCGCCGCATCGGGTCCTCCGGCCTGTCGCGGAGGAGCGGCGTAATCGTCCTTGATAGACTTAAGGGTCCGGCCTGGACCGGACCCTCAAGGGAACTTGGGGCTGAGCTTAGCGGCGCAGGCCCAGGGTCTCGATCAGGGCCTGGTAACGGGCCTGGTCGGACTTCTTCAGGTGGTCGAGGAGCGACCGGCGCGCGGAGACCAGCTTCAGCAGGCCGCGGCGCGAGTGGTTGTCCTTCTTGTGCGTCTTGAAGTGCTCGGTGAGGTTCGCGATCCGTTCGGACATGATCGCCACCTGGACTTCGGCGCTGCCCGTGTCCGCTTCGCCGCGGGCATGGGTCTTGATGACTTCAGCTTTACGTTCAGCCGTAATCGACATCGATTAGTCTCCGCTCTTTTCGAGATGGAAGACCCGCGAGGGTTCGAGCCGGCCCGCGCGCATCTCGCAGAGAGCGACCATCGATCCGCCCGCCATGGCGGAAACGGTGCGCGAGCCGGCTTTCAAGCCAGCTTTCACCGCTTCAACCTGTCGGGGAACGAGAACGATCGACCGTCCCTGCTTCAGCCGGAAGGCGTCTTCGTCGGTCACGGCCAGCACCGGGATGTCGTCCAGTGCGGTCTCGACCGGAAGCAATGCCTCCAAGCAGCGGGCCTTATGCCCTAAATCCTCAAGCAATTCCAGCGTCACCGCCGAATGCTCCGTAAAGCTGCCGACCCGGCTCCGGCGAAGCTCGCTGACATGGCCGCAAGCACCCAGCGCCTCGGCGATATCGCGCACCAGGGCGCGGACGTAGGTGCCCTTGCCGCACTCGATCTCGATGGTGACGTGATCGGCGTCCGCCGCGCCGGCCAGGCGCGCGGCGTGGATCGTCACCGGCCGAGCCTTGAGCTCGACCGTCTCCCCGGCGCGCGCGAGGTCATAGGCCCGCTCGCCGTCGACCTTGATCGCCGAGAACGCCGGCGGGACCTGGCTGATCTCGCCGACGAAGCGCGGCAGGACCGCCTCGACCTGAGCCAGGGTCGGCCGAACGTCGGACTCGGCCAGGGTCTCGCCCTCGCGGTCGAAAGTGGCCGTCGTGCGGCCCCAGGCGATGGTGAAGCGATAGGCCTTGTCGGCGTCCATCAGGAACGGGACGGTCTTTGTCGCTTCACCCAGGGCGATGGGCAGGATGCCGGTGGCCAGCGGGTCGAGCGTCCCGGCGTGGCCAGCCTTCTGGGCGTTGAAGATGCGACGCACGCGGCTGACCGCGTGGGTGGACGTCAGGTCGTAGGGTTTGTCGAGGCAGATCCAGCCGGAGACCGCGTCGCCCTTGCGGCGGCGCCCCATCAGTCCTCGTCCTTCCAGGAATCCGACGGCTCGTCGGGGGTCAGATCGCGCCGGACGTGCGGGTCGTCGAACAGACGGTTCATCCGCGCCGCCTCGTTGAAGCTCTCGTCGTGCAGGAACTTCAGGTCGGGGGTGAACTTCAGCTCGATATGCCGGCCGAGCCGGCCGCGCAGGAACTTCGAATGGCGGTTCAGGCCGGCGGTCACCTCGTCGGCGTGGCCGCCGCCGAGCGGCTCCACAAAGACCGTGGCGTGGCGCAGGTCGGGGCTCATCCGCACTTCGGTGACGGTCACCGACACCCCCTCGAGCGCGGCGTCGGAGATCTCCTCCTCACGCAGGATCTCGACCAGGGCGTGACGGACCAGTTCGCCGGCGCGCAGCTGGCGTTGGGTCGGCCCCTGGGCCGCCCCGCGGTTGTGATGGGATTGTCGTGACATGATCTTGCTTTCGAGGACCTGGAGCGCGGATCGGACGCGCCGCTCAGGGAAGGGCGCGCTTCTAGGCGCGGCGGCCCGGGAAGTCCAGCGGATGCTAGATCTTCAGCTCCGACAGGCCGCCTTCGAAACCGGTCAGCTTCCAGGTGCCGGCGATCTTGCTGAAGGTCAGCAGGCAGGGGCCGTCCTTGGTGCGCGTGGCGCAGACCCGTCCGTCCGGCAGCGGCTTCAGCGCCTGGGAGATGACGATCGGATTGGGGATCTTGGTCTGCGGCGTGTAGCCGTAGCGCTCGGCCACCAGGCGAAACATCTGCGGCTGGACCAGGGTCTCGCCGGCCAGCTCGGCGAGCCCGGGGGCCAGCAGGGCGCCGAGGCTTCCAAACCGCGGATCGCGGGCCGCCTCGGCCGAGATCCGGGCCTGGATCTCGCGCTTCAAGGCCGCGCGGTCGACGTGCGCGTCGAAGCTCGCCTGGTCGTTGTCGCGGATCGAGATCAACAGGGCGTGGACGTCCGCGGCGGCGTCGAGCTTCTTGCCGGTGGCGCAGGAGGCCAGGGTGAGGCCTGCGAGAGCAAGGACGGCGGCGGCGATGCGCATGAGCGGCTCCGGCTGTTCCTTCAGAGGATAGGCGAGAACCGCGGCGAGTTCACGGCCTACCCGCACGCGAAAAGGCCCTCCCGATCGCTCGGGAGGGCCGCTTCTTTGACCACGCCGGCCTTTAGAGGCTGCGCTTGACCTCTTCGAGGGTGAAGCACTCGATGACGTCGCCGACCTTGATGTCCTGGAAGCCGAAGTGCATGCCGCACTCCTGGCCTGCATTGACCTCGTTGACCTCGTCCTTGAAGCGCTTGAGCGTCTGCAGGGTGCCGAGTTCCAGCACCACCACGTCCTGGCGGACGATCCGGACGCGGGCGCCCTTGCGGACCACGCCGTCGGTGACGCGGCAACCCGCGACCCGGCCGACCTTGGTGATATCGAATACCTGCAGCACCTCGGCGTTGCCGAGGAAGGTTTCGCGCTGGATGGGCGCGAGCATGCCCGAGAGCACGCCTTTGATGTCGTCCAGCAGGTCGTAGATGATCGCGTAGTAGCGGATCTCGACGCCCTCGCGCTCGGCCAGGTCGCGCGCCTGTTTCGACGCACGGACGTTGAAGCCAAGGATCGGCGCGCCGGCGCCCTTCGCCAGCATCACGTCGCTTTCGCTGATCGCGCCGGCGCCGGACAGGATGATGCGAGCCCGGACTTCGTCGGTGCCCATCTTGTCAAGCGACCCGACGATCGCCTCGGCCGAACCCTGCACGTCGGCCTTGATGATCACCGGCAGCTCGGAGACCTTCTTGTCGGCGAGTTTGGCCATCATGTCGGCCAGCGAGGCGCCCTGGACCGGCGAGCCGGTCTTCTCGCGCTTCACCCGCACGCGGTACTCGGTCAGCTCGCGGGCGCGGGCCTCGTTCTCCACGACTGCGAAGGGCTCGCCGGGATCCGGAGTGCCGTCGAGGCCGAGGATCTCCACCGGCACCGAAGGACCGGCTTCGCCCAGCTGCTCGCCGCGCTCGTTGAGCAGCGCGCGGACGCGGCCGAAGTTCGGACCGGCCACGACGATGTCGCCGCGCTTCAGCGTGCCGCGCTTGACCAACACGGTGGCCACCGCGCCGCGGCCCTTGTCGAGCTTGGACTCGATGACGATGCCGTCAGCCGTCCGATCCGGATTGGCCTTTAGGTCGAGCACTTCGGCCTGCAGCAGGATCGCCTCGATGAGGTTGTCGAGGCCCATCTTCTGGGTCGCCGACACCTCGATCGCCTGCGTGTCGCCCCCTAGGCTTTCGACCACGATCTCGTGCTGCAGCAGCTCGTTGATCACCCGGGTCGGATCGGCGCCCGGCTTATCCATCTTGTTGATCGCCACGATGATCGGCGCGCCGGCCGACTTGGCGTGGTTGATGGCTTCGACGGTCTGCGGCATCACGCCGTCGTCCGCCGCCACCACCAGCACGACGATGTCGGTCACGTTGGCGCCGCGCATCCGCATCGCCGAGAAGGCGGCGTGGCCGGGCGTGTCTAGGAAGGTGACCCGCTGGCCGTCCTCCAGACGAACCTGATAGGCGCCGATGTGCTGGGTGATGCCGCCGTGCTCGCCGGCCACCACGTCGGTGGCGCGCAGCGCGTCCAGCAGGCTGGTCTTGCCGTGGTCGACGTGGCCCATGACGGTCACGACCGGCGGACGGCCGACCAGATGATCGTCCACGTCCTCGGCGCCGATGAAGCCGGTTTCGACGTCGGCTTCCGAGACGCGCTTCACGGTGTGGCCGAATTCGGTGGCCACCAGCTCGGCGGTGTCGTTGTCGATGACGTCATTGATCTTCAGCATCACGCCCTGACGCATCAGGAACTTGATGATCTCGACGCCGCGGGTGGCCATCCGGTTGGCGAGCTCGCCGACCGTGATGACGTCCGGAATGACGACTTCGCGGGCCACGCGGGCCTGCTCGACGGCGCCACCCTTACGCTTCTCGCGCTCGCGCTCGCGGGCGCGGCGGACGGAGGCGAGCGAACGCATCCGCTCAGCGCCCTCGGCGTCGCCGGCGACGGTCTGGATGGTCAGGCGGCCTTCGCGGCGCTGCGGGGCGCCCTTGGCGCGGGAGATCGCCTTGCCGGGGCCGGCGTCGCGGCGGCGGTCATCCTCGTCCGGACGGCGGTCGAGGTTGGCGCCGCCGGGACGCGGCGCCTGACGGGCCGCGCGCTGGACTTCCGGCGTGGCCGGCGGGGCGGCCGGGCCGACGCGGGGGCCGCGTGGGCCGCCGGGGCCGCCGGGGCCGCGGGCGCCCGGAGCCGGACGCGGCGCGAGCGCCGAATAGCGAACGGTGCCGCCCTCGGGACGCGGCGCACGATCGTCCCGCATCGGACGGTCGACGCCCGGACGCGGGCCGCGGTCGTCGCGCGGCGGACGCGGGCCGTCGTTGCGCGGCGCACGCTGGTTGAAGCTCGCGCCTTCGAAGCGCGGGCGCTCCGGACGATAGGTCGTGGTGCTCGGACGGTCGTCGCGGCGATCCGGCGACGGCTGATAGGTGCGGGTCTGGCCGGCGGAAGGGCGCGTCTCCGCGGGACGCGGAGTCTCGGGCGCACGAGCGACGGGAGCCGCCGGGGCGACCGGGGCCGGCGGGGGCGCCGGGGCAGGCGCCGGCGCCGCGGCGGCCGGGGCTTCCGACACGGGCGGAGCGGCGGCAGGCGGCGGCGCAGCCGCGGCCTGGGCGGCGCGGGCGGCGGCCTCGGCGGCGGCGCGAGCGCGCTCGTCCTGGGCGCGGCGCTCGGCCTCCTGGCGGGCCGTTTGCTCGCGGGCGAGTTCGATAGCGCGGGCGCGGGCGGCCCGCTCCTCAGCGGAAAGGCCGTCGCCGGCGCCGCCGGCCGGCGCCTGCGGGCGCGGTTGGGCGGGAGCCGGGGCGGCCGGACGGGTGTCGAACACCCGCTTTTCGGCGGACGAGGGCGCAGCGAGGTTACCACCGCCCGGCGCATGCGTGCGGGCGCGCTTGGTCTCGACGACCACGGTCTTGGAACGGCCGTGGCTGAAGCTCTGCTTCACCGTGCCGGCGCTGACCGATCCGGCCCCGCGGGGCTTGAGGGTCAGGGGCTGGCGTCCGCCGGGGGCGGAGGGTCGGCCGTTGTTGTTCTCGTCGCTCATGCGCTCGCTTTACTCACCGGCCGGCGGATCCGGCCAAACGGATAACGAATGGAGGCGCTCGGGGCTTTTCAGCCCCGTCGCCTCTAAGGCTCCTCGCGCCAACTCTCAGGAAGGAGCGGGCTGAAGCCCGACAGCCGCTGGACGTCCTGCGCCCAACGATCGGCGGCTCGCCCCGCAAGGAAGGCGGTGTGTATCACATTCTCCAGCCCCAAGGCCAAACCCAATTCGGACGCCGTGAAGACGCCGAGCAGGCCGGGCGGACGAAGCTGCTTTCGGGCCTGGGCCCAGATCTTGCGGCGGCCGTCGGCGGCGCCGTCGGACGCCTCGATCAGCCAGGCGGCCTTTCCGGACGCGATGGCCTGCGAGACCTTCTCGAACCCCGAGGTAAGGTCGCCGGCCTTCCGCGCAAGACCCAGCCCCGACAAAATCCGCCGACGCAGGAGGGCGTCGACCTGGTCCGACAGATCGGCCGAGGCGACGAGCTTGGCCTTGGCGGCGCGGGAGAACAGTCCCTTCTTCGCCGCCTGGTCTACGGAGGCCCGATCGGCCGCGACCCAAAGGCCGCGGCCGGGCAGCTTGCGCGCCAGGTCGGGGACGACCGCGCCTTCGGGACCGGCCACAAAGCGCAGCAGGCGCGCTTCCTCCATCACCTCGCCGGAGACGATGTCCCGCCGCTCGCGGGCGGCTTCGGCGAGGGTGGCGGCGACCACGACGTGCCGCGTCCCTTAGGCGTCCCGGGCCTCGCCGGCCATTTCGGCTTCGGCGAAGGCCTCTGCGTCGATCAGCTCCTCGTCGGCCACCTCGGCTTCCGGCTCCGGCTCCGGCGCCTCGACCCAACCCATGGCGACGCGGGCCCGCATGATCAGGGTCTCGGCGTCCTGAGCGTCGAGGCCGAAGGTCTCGAGAATGCCCGCCTCGCGGACACGCTCGCCGTTGCGGGTCTCGAACCAGCCGCGCAGGTCGTCGGGCACCAGGCCGGCGAAGTCCTCGACGGTCTTTACGTCGCCCTCGCCCAGCGCCACGGCCATCGGCAGGGTCACGCCCTCGATCTCCAGCACGGCGTCCTCGACGCCAAGCTCGCGGCGCTTCTGGTCGTACTCGGCGGCCTCGCGCTCCAGGTAC
The DNA here is from genome assembly GCF_044236515.1 of Phenylobacterium sp. Taxonomy (GTDB): domain Bacteria; phylum Pseudomonadota; class Alphaproteobacteria; order Caulobacterales; family Caulobacteraceae; genus Phenylobacterium. The sequence continues at coordinate 10,243 of NZ_JBIIGK010000032.1, read as the reverse complement.
TCGCGGGCGCGGGTCTGGATTTCCTCCGCGGTGTCCTCGTCGAAGCCTTCGATGGCGGCGATTTCCGAGTTGTCGACGTAAGCCACGTCCTCGACGGTCGCGAAGCCTTCGGTGACCAGCAGCTGGGCGATGACCTCATCGACGTCCAGGGCTTCCTGGAACAGGGCCGTCCGCTCGGTGAACTCGCGCTGGCGGCGCTCGCTCTCCTGGCTTTCGGTCATGATGTCGATCTGCCAGCCGGTCAGCTGCGAGGCGAGGCGGACGTTCTGGCCGCGGCGGCCGATGGCCAGCGACAGCTGCTCGTCCGGCACCACGACTTCGACGCGCTCGTCCTCCTCGTCCATGACGACCTTGGAGACTTCCGCCGGCGCCAGGCCGTTGACGATGAACGTCGCCTCGTCCTGGCTCCACTGGATGATGTCGATCTTCTCGCCCTGCAGTTCGGCGACCACGGCCTGGACCCGGCTGCCGCGCATACCGACGCAGGCGCCGACAGGGTCGATGGAGCTGTCGTTGGAGATCACCGCCATCTTGGCGCGGCTACCCGGATCGCGGGCCACGGCGCGGATTTCGATGACGCCGTCGTAGACCTCCGGCACTTCCTGCGCGAACAGCTTGGCCATGAAGCCGCCGTGGGCGCGGCTGAGCAGGATCTGCGGCCCCTTCGTCTCGCGGCGGACGTCGTAGATGTAGCAACGGATCCGGTCGCCGATGTTGAAGTTCTCGCGCGGGATCGACTGATCGCGGCGCATGATGCCCTCGCCACGGCCCAGGTCGACGACGACGTTGCCATATTCGACCCGCTTGACCGAGCCGTTGACGATCTCGCCGACGCGATCCTTGAACTCTTCGTACTGGCGCTCGCGTTCGGCCTCGCGGACCTTCCCGGTCACGACCTGACGGGCCATCTGGGTCTGCACGCGGCCGAATTCGAACGGCGGCAGGACCTCTTCATAGGTCTTGCCAACCACGGCGTCCGGATCGGTGCGCTTGGCGTCCGACAGGCGCAGGATGCCAGCCGGCTCGTCGGCCGGGACCTCGACCCCGTCCTCGCCCTCGACCATGCCGAAAGTGGCGTCGTCTGCGACCACGGTCACGACGCGCTTGACCACCGTCTCGCCGGTCTTCGGGTCGATGCGCACGCGGATATCATGCTCGGCGCCGTAGCGGGCGCGGGCGCCCTTCTGGATCGCCTCTTCGATCGCCTCGATGACGATCTCCTTGTCGATCGCCTTTTCGCGAGCGACCGCCTCGGCGATCTGGAGCAGTTCAAGCCGGTTGGCGGAAATGCCGGTCAGGCTCATGACAGGTCCTCTTGGTCGGATGTCGGTTGTTGTTCGGCGGCCAGGCGAGCGGCGCGGATATCGGCGCCCCGCTTCATCAGCTCGTCGGAAAGGACAAGCTTGGCCTCGGTGATCCAGGCGAAGGGCACGAGGGCGGTCTCGGCCTCTCCCTCCAGGTCGATGGCGACGTTGGCGTCCTCGATCCCGGCCAGAACGCCCTTGAAGCGCTTGCGGCCCTCGGTCAGCCGGTCGAGCTCGAGACGGGCCTCGTAGCCTTCAAAGGTCGAAAAATCCTTCAGCCGGGTCAGGGGCCGATCGACGCCCGGCGACGAGACTTCCAAAAGATACTCGCCGGCGATCGGATCGGCAGCGTCCATCACCTCGGAAATGGCGCGGGAAAGGCGCGCGCAGTCCTCGACGTTCATGTCGCCGTCCGACGGACGCTCGGCCATGATCTGGAGCCGGCGCTGTTCGGAGCCGCCCATCAAGCGCACGCGGACGATCTCGTAGCCCGCGGCCTCGGCCACGGGGTCGAGCAGCTCCAGGAGCCTGGCGTCCTCGGCGGTCTTCCCGCGCATCTCTTCAGCCGTCCTCCGGCAAACAAAAAAGCGGCCGGGCCGGAGCCCGCCGCTTGAAAGCGCCATCCAGCGCGATCAGCGATGTGTTGAGGGGAATATAGCGACCGGCGCCCACGTTGTCAGCCCCTTTACTCGCCGGCGCCCTTAGCGCACACAGCGCGCCTCTTTTTGTCTGTGTGTCCCAGAAGGCCCCTCCCCCATGGACCTCTCCAAGATCCCCGTCGGCGCCAACCCGCCGTACGACGTCAATGCGGTCATCGAAATTCCGCAGGGCGGCGAGCCGGTGAAGTACGAGCTCGACAAGGATTCCGGCGCGATCTTCGTCGACCGCTTCCTCCACACGGCGATGTACTATCCGGGCAACTACGGCTTCATCCCGCACACCCTGGCCGACGACGGCGATCCGATGGACGTGATCGTGGTCGGGCCGACGCCGGTGGTGCCGGGCGCCATCATCCGCTGCCGCCCGGTCGGCGCGCTGATCATGCGCGACGAGGCCGGCGGCGACGAGAAGATCCTGGCGGTGCCGGTGGACAAGCTCCACCCGTTCTACGTCGGCGTGGATTCCTGGCGGGCGCTGCCGACCATCCTGACCGAGCAGATCGCCCACTTCTTCAAGCATTACAAGGACCTGGAAAAGGGCAAGTCGGTGGAGATCGTTCGCTGGGCCGACGCCGCCGAGGCCGCCGAGCTGATCAAGGCGTCTATCGACGCCTACCAGACTCAGCAGGCCGGCTAGAGCCGAACGAAGTCGAGGAACACCGGGGCGCAATCGCCCAGGCGCTTTTCCTCATAGCGGGTCGTGATGTGGTCGGCCGGCGGATCGCGCCAGTCGGCCACCTGCTCGGCCGGCCAGCCGAACCGGCCATCCTTCAGCACGCGCTCCAAGGTCCAGTCGACATAGTCCGCCCAGTCGCTGGCGAAGCGCAGGGCCGCGCCCGGCCTCAGCAGCCGGGCAAGCTCGCCCACCGTCTCGTCCTGGATCAGCCGGCGCTTGTTGTGCCGCGCCTTTGGCCACGGATCAGGGAACAGGATGAAGGCGCGATCGAGGCTGGCGTCCGGCATCCGGGCTATCAGTTCGCGGACGTCGCCGTCGTGGATGCGGACGTTGTCGAGCTGCTGTTCGTCGAGGTGGCGCAGGGCGCTGGCGACGCCGTTCTGGAACGGCTCGGCGCCGATGATCAGGACGTCGGGCCGTCGCGCCGCCTGGGCCGCCATGTGCTCGCCGCCGCCAAAGCCGATCTCCAGCCAGGCCTCGGTCGCGCCGTCCTTCAGTCCGCGCGGATCGAAGGCGCCGTCCGGCGGCCGGATCGCCGGCAGCAGGGTGTCCATCAACGCGGCCTGGCGCGGCTTGATGCTGCGCGACTTGATGCGGCCGAAGGAGCGGAGCGGCGGGTGGGAAGCGGTCATCGCCGCTCCCCTACCTTGAGAGCCGGGGCTAGGCGAGGCCCTTCAGCTCGGCGATCAGGTCCGTACGCTCCCACGAGAAGCCGCCGTCGGCGTCGGGTTTGCGGCCGAAGTGGCCATAGGCCGCCGTGCGGGCGTAGATCGGCTTGTTCAGGCCGAGGTGCTGGCGGATCGCACGCGGCGTGGCGCCGCCGATCAGCTCGGGCAGGGCCAGCTCCAGCTTCGCGGGATCGATCTCGCCGGTCTCGTGCAGGTCGACATAGAAGCTCAGCGGCTCGGCGACGCCGATCGCGTAGGCGATCTGGATGGTGCAGCGACGGGCGAGGCCGGCGGCCACGACATTCTTGGCAAGATAGCGGCAGGCGTAGGCCGCCGAGCGGTCGACCTTGGTGGGGTCCTTGCCCGAGAACGCGCCGCCGCCGTGCGGGGCCGCGCCGCCGTAGGTGTCGACGATGATCTTGCGGCCGGTCAACCCGGCGTCGCCGTCTGGCCCGCCGATCTCGAAACGGCCGGTCGGATTCACGAGGTACTTGGTCTTCCTGGTGATCAGCCCCTCGGGGAAGACCTCCTGGATGTAGGGCAGGATGGCTTCCTGGATGCGCTTCGGCGTCGCCGAATGCAGGCCGATCCGCTTCTGGTGCTGGGTCGAAACGACGATCTTCAGCACCTCGACCGGACGGCCGTTCTCGTAGCGCAGGGTGACCTGGCTCTTGGCGTCCGGCTCCAGCACCGCGCATTCGCCGGAATGACGGGCCTGCGCCAGGCGGCGCAGGATATTGTGCGAGAACTGCAGGGTCGCCGGCATCAGTTCCGGCGTCTCGTCGCAGGCGTAGCCGAACATGATGCCCTGGTCGCCGGCGCCCTCGTCCTTCTTGTCGGACGCGTCGACGCCCTGGGCGATGTGGGCCGACTGCTCGTGCAGATGGCAGGCGAACTTGGCCTTCGACCAGTGGAAGCCCTTCTGCTCGTAGCCTATCTCCTTGACCGCCTGGCGAACCTTGGGCTCGAGGCTGCGGACGATCTCCTTGGTCAGGGCCTTGTTTTCGGCCTTCGAACCGCCGGGCCGCCCGGCGCGGACCTCGCCGGCCAGGACGATGCGGTTGGTGGTCACCAGGGTCTCGCACGCGACGCGCGCCTCCGGCTCGACCGCCAGGAAAGCGTCGACGACGGTGTCGGAAATGCGGTCGGCGACCTTGTCCGGATGGCCTTCGGAAACGCTTTCGCTGGTGAAGATGTAATTCGAACGGCTCACGGACGAACTCCGGGGAGATGAGGCGCCGGCCTGCAGCGACGCGAACTTCCGGAGCCTATAAAGAAACCTTTATGTCCCGCCAAGCGGGGGGATGGCCGCAGCGGCCTCAGTCGCGATGATCGGCGTCCGGGTCGTGGTCCTCGGCGATGATGCGGACCAGCTCGATCAGCTTGCGACGGACGCCGGGCTCGCTGATGCGCGGGAACGCCTCGGCGAGTTCGGCGCCGTCGGCGGCCATGACCGGGTCCGTCGCGAAGCCCTCGCCGTCGACGTCGTCGAAGGGATTCCTCAGGCCGTGGAAGAAGTAGCCGACGGAGACGTCGAGCGCTCGGGCCATTTCCCAGAGCTTCGAGGCGCTGACCCGGTTGGCCGCCCGCTCGTACTTCTGGATCTGCTGGAAGGTCAGGCCGATCCGCTCGCCTAGGCGCTCCTGGCTGATGCCGAGCTCCTTGCGGCGCACCCGGATCCGGACACCGACGTGGCGATCGATGGGGTTTGCCCCCTCGTCGCCCTCCGAAGAATGCATGTCGCCCCCAGGCTCAGCCCGATGCAGAGAAGGCGAACTTGCATCACACTGTTCGCCGAACGCGGTAAGCGAGAAATACTGCGAGGGAAGCTAGCAACAGGCCGGCGAAAGGCAAGTCTCCGAAGCGGGCGTAGATCGTTGGTTTCAGCGCCGGTGGCAGCGGCGCATCAATCACCCCATAGGCGCCGAGACCGAGCCGCTGGCCATCCTGCACCCGGCCGTAGGCGTCGATGACCGCAGAAACGCCGGTAGGGGTGGATCGGACGATGGGGAGACCCTCCTCGATCGCCCGGTAGCTGGCGAGATTGAGGTGCTGGAGCGGGCCGCTGGTCTGGCCGAACCAGGCGTCGTTGGAGATGTTGAGGATCCAGGCCGGCCGGACAGCGTCCTGACCGGAGGCGGCGCGGCGGGTCAGGCCGGGGAACAGGGCCTCGTAGCAGATCAGCGGCTGCAGCGCCGGCATGCCCGAGGGGGCCAGCGGGGACGGCGGAGGGCCGGCGCTGAAGTCGTCCGGCATGTGAACGAGGCTGCGCAGGCCGATCTTCGTCGCGAGGTCGCCGAACGGCAGGAATTCGCCGAACGGCACCAGCCGGTGCTTGTCGTAGACGCCGGTGACCCGCAGTCCTTCGCCCTCGCGGCGCAGGGCCACGAGGCTGTTGTAGTAGCGGTCGACACCTTGGAGATCACGCTCAGCGCGGTTGGCGCCCATCAGCAGAGTCTGGCCCTCGGCGAAGGCGGCGACGAGGCGCGGGCCGTAGGGCGAGGCGTGCGCCAGGATATCGTCGATCACCGCCGGCAGGGCGCCCTCGGGCCAGATGACGACCTGCGGAGGACGGGCGGCGGGCCTGCGGGAGAGTTCGAGATAGGTCTCGAAGATCAGCGGCAGGTTCTCCGGCCGCCACTTGTCCTTCTGGTCGATGTCGGCCTGAACGATGCGGACCTGGGGCGCGTCCGGCGCAGCTGGGGCGGCGTGGGACAGCCGTCCCAGGCCGAAGGCGAAAAGACAGGCCACCGCTCCGACCGCCACGGCGCCGACCAGGGCGCGGACGCGTCGGCCGGCCGGGTCCAGCAGCAGGGCCGGCGCGGCGGCGATGGCGAGCGTGACCCAGGTCAGCCCATAGGCGCCCAGCACGGCGGCGGCCTGCGAGGGCGCCGAGCCGGCGGCCCAGGTCTCGCCCGGCAGGTTCCAGGGAAAGCCCGTGAAGATGTGGCCTCGGACCCACTCGGTGGAGGCCAGGAGACCGGCGAAGACGAACACGCGGGCGAGGCCGCGCCGGGGTCCGATTGCGGCGCGATAGGCCAGGGCGGCGGCGCCCCAGAACAGCGCCAGTCCGCCGGCCATCAGGATTAGGGCGAAGGGCGCCATCCAGCCGTGGACGGCGGCGTCGACCAAGAACGGCTCCACCACCCACCAGACCCCGACGGCGAAATAGCCGACGCCGGCCAGCCAGCCGCGGAAGAAGGCGGAGCGCAGGGGTCGTGGCGTGTCGGCCTCGATGGCTCGCAGGAGAAGCGCGTAGCCCAGCAGGCCGGGCAGCACGCCGAACGGCGGGTGGGCGATCCCTGCGGCGAGGCCGGCGACAAGCGCCCACAGGGCCGCGACGCGCAGCAGCGGCCAGGCAGTCACGGGCCGACCGTCTCCTGCGGCGGGACGCGGCGGACGCGGACGCGCTTCACTCGGCGAGGATCGGCGGAGACCACTTCGAGGACGAAGCCGCCGGCGTGTTCGATGCGCTCGCCGCGCTGGGGAACGCGGCCGGCCAGGGTGTTGACGAGGCCGGCGACGGTGTCGATTTCCTCGTCGACCTCCTCGGGGGCGAGGTCGACGCCGTCGCCGATGGCGGCTTCCAGATCTTCGAGGGCGGTGCGGGCGTCGACCAGCCAGCCGTGTTCGTCATGCACGATGGGGGCGGCGGCGGCGTCGGTCTCGTCGTCGTGCTCGTCCTCGATCTCGCCGACCAGGGTTTCGAGCAGGTCTTCGAGGGTGACCAGGCCGTCGGTGCCGCCGAATTCGTCGATGACGAGGGCCATGTGGGTGTGGCGGCCGCGCATCATGGCGAGCAGTTCCGAGGCGCGCATGGAGGCGGGGACGTAGAGGACGGGGCGGACCAGGTGCCGGCGGCCCATGAGGATCTGGTCCTCGGGCTTGGGCTTGTTGGTCTTGCGGGCCAGGAGCTTGAAGACGTCCTTGACGTGGATGACGCCGACCGGCTCGTCGATGGTGTCCTTGTACACGGGCATCCGCGAGTGTTCGGATTCGACGAACTGGCCGACGACCTCGGCGAACGTACAGGCGCGGTCGACGGCGACGATGTCGGCGCGGGGCTGCATGACGTCGTCGACCCGCAGGTCCTGGAAGGCGCGCGCCTGGGTGACGAGTTCGCCGGACGCCTGGGCGTGCGGTTCGGTCGGATCGGTGTCGGCCGCCGGGGCGGCGCCGCGTAGCCGTCGGAAGAGCCCCATCAAGCCTTGGCGGCGGGGCTCGGGACTACTTGAGGGGTCAGGGTCGCTCATGGTCTCCTTCGCCGGTCAGGTAGGGATCGGGGATCCCCAGCCCGGCCAGCACGACACGCTCGAGGCCTTCCATCGCTTCGGCCTCCTCATCGGTCATATGGTCGTATCCTAGTAGGTGAAGCACCCCGTGCGCCACCAGATGCTGCAAATGGTTGGCCAGCGGCTTGCCCTGCTCGGCCGCCTCGCGGGCGCAGACCCCATAGGCGAGGGCGATGTCGCCGAGATGACGCTCCGGGTTGGGCGGCGCCGGGAAGCTCAGGACGTTGGTCGGGTTCGGGCGGTCGCGGAAGCGGCCGTTGAGGTCCTCCACCGCCGCATCGTCGGTCAGCAGCAGGGTGACGCCCTCGCCGATCGCGCCCTCGGAATCCAGCACCGCCTGGGCGGCGCGACGGGTCAGGGCCTCGGCCTCCGGCAGGGCGGCGAGCCAGGCCTCGTCCTCGATCTCGACGTCGATCAATCGGCGCGTCCGGTCTTGGCCGCGTCGGCGTCGTAGGCCCGCACGATCCGCTCGACCAGCGGGTGGCGGACGACGTCGGCGGTGGTGAAGCGGGTGACGCCGATGCCCTTGACGCCGTCGAGCAGGCCGACCGCATGGGCGAGACCGGAATCGCGGCCGTTGACCAGGTCGACCTGGGTCGGATCGCCGGTCACCACCATGCGGGCGCCTTCGCCCAGGCGGGTCAGCACCATCTTCATCTGCAGGCGGGTGGCGTTCTGCGCCTCGTCGACGATGACGAAGGCGTGGCTGAGCGTCCGCCCCCTGAGGAAGGCGATGGGCGCGACCTCGATCTCGCCCTTCTCGCGGCGACGGCGGAGCTGGTCGGCCCCGAGGATGTCGGTCAGCGCCTCCCAGACCGGAGCCATATAGGGGTCGACCTTCTCGTTCATGTCGCCCGGCAGGAAGCCGAGCCGCTCGCCGGCCTCAACGGCGGGCCGCGAGACGATCAGCCGGTCGACCTCGCCGCGCAGCAGAAGGCCGGCGCCATGCGCCACGGCCAGGAAGGTCTTGCCGGTGCCGGCCGGGCCGAGGCCGAACACCAGCTCGCAGCGGTTGAGGGCCTGGAGGTACTCGGCCTGGGTCGGGGTCTTGGGCGCGACCTGGCCGCGGCGGCCGGCCGGCAGGGCCCCGGCGCCCGGCGCCGAGCCGGCGCCGCCGCCGGTCCTCGCCTGCCCGATGGCGACGCGGACGTCGGCCTCGACGATGTCGAGGCCCTGGTCGGCGCGGTCGGCGATGGCCTGTACGACCTTCTTGGCCTGGGCCCGGCTACGGGCGTCGCCGGTCAGCGAGACACCGCCGCCGGGGGTTTCGACCAGCACGCCGAACGCATCTTCGATCAGGGCGGCGTGACGTCCTCCGACGCCGGCCACGGCGCGCGCGGCTTCGTCGGAGAGGGTGAGAAACTCGGGGGCGCGGCTCAAACGGGCTCCATCTCTTGGATCAGCGCGCCCGCCAGGCTGTTGCGGGCCGCCTCTGTGATTTTCACGCTAACGATCTGGCCGATCAGGCGATCCGGCGCGGCGACGTGAACGGACTGCAGATAGGGGCTGCGGCCGACCAGCTGGCCCGCGTGACGACCCTTCTTCTCGAACAGCACCGGCAGGACGCGCCCGGCCTGGGCGGCGTTGAAGGCCATCTGCTGGTCCTCCAGCAGGGCGTTCAGCCGCTTCAGCCGCTCGTCCTTCACGGCATCGGCGACCTGGCCCGGCAGGGCGGCGGCCGGCGTGCCCGGGCGGGGCGAATATTTGAACGAGAAGGCGCCGGTGTAGCGGACCTCGCGGACGATCTGCAGGGTCGCCTCGAAATCGGCGTCGCGTTCGCCGGGGAAGCCGACGATGAAGTCGCCGCTGATCGCCATGTCGGGGCGCGCGGCGCGGATCTTCTCGACCAGCCGGACATAGCTTTCGGCGGTGTGGGCGCGGTTCATGGCCTTGAGGATGCGGTCCGAGCCGGCCTGCACGGGCAGGTGCAGGTAGGGCATCAGTTCCTCGACCTCGGCATGAGCGGCGATCAGCGCCTCGTCCATGTCGCGCGGATGGCTGGTGGTGTAGCGGATGCGGTCGAGGCCGGGGATCTTCGCCAGCCGGCGGACGAGGCCCGCGAGCCCACCCTCGCCGGTGTAGGCGTTGACGTTCTGGCCGAGCAGGGTGACTTCGCGCACGCCCTTGTCGGCCAGGGCCCGGGCCTCGGCCTCGATGGACTCGACCGGCCGCGACCACTCGCCGCCGCGCGTGTAGGGCACCACGCAGAAGGTGCAGAACTTGTCGCAGCCCTCCTGGACGGTGAGGAAGGCGGTGACCCCGTCGGGCCGGCGCTCGGCCGGCAGGGCGTCGAACTTGTCCTCCGGAGCGAAGTCGGCGGCCAGGCGCTCGCCGCGGGCCCGGTGGGCGCGGGCGATCAGTTCCGGGAGCTGGTGGTAGGCCTGGGGTCCGACGACGAGGTCGACCGCCGGCTGGCGGCGCATGATCTCCTGGCCCTCGGCCTGGGCGACGCAGCCGGCGACGGCGATGGTCATGGCCCGGCCCTCGGCGCGCCGGGCCTCCTTCATCTGGCGGATGTAGCCGAGCTCGGAATAGACCTTCTCGGTCGCCTTCTCGCGGATGTGGCAGGTGTTGAGCACCACCAGGTCCGCCGACTGCGGGTCGTCGGTGACGCCATAGCCCAGCGGCGCCAGCACGTCGGCCA
>NZ_JBIIGK010000031.1:0-25661 GCF_044236515.1 Phenylobacterium sp. | reverse complement strand
CCAGAAGTCGCCCGAGCGCGGCGAACATAGCCTGCTGCGCCTGCGGCGTCGCGGGCGTTCCGGCCAGGAACACCGCGGCGGCGTAGCTGCGCCGGTCGGGCAGGGTGAAGATGCCGACGTCGTTGGCCGCCAGGGTCCGGCCGAGGTGGGCGCCCGACGAGCCGGTCTTGTGCGCGAACCGCACGCCATCCGGAAAGCCGGCCTTCAACCGGTCGCGGGCCGGCGGGCTGGCCTGCATCACCTCCAGCAACCGCCGGGTCGAGGCGCGGGACAGGAGCTCGCCGTGGTCGAGGCGGGAGAGGAAATCGAGCATGCCCCGCGGCGTCGCGGTGTCGCGGGGATCGGCGAGGCTGGCGGCCATCGCTTCGCGGCGGGCGGCCTCCGGCACGCTGGCGCGGGCCGCGTCGAAGGCCTCGGGCGTCCGCCAATCCGGCCGGAACGAGGCCATGCCGTAGATCCCGGTCTGCAGCTCGCGCTCGTATCGGTCGATGCGGATCTCGGTCAGCCGCTTGGATTCCAGCCAGGCAGTGACCACGCCCGGGCCGCCGATCCGCCGCATCAACACGTCCGCGGCGGTGTTGTCGCTGTCGGCGACGGTCGCGGTGAGCAGTTCGCCGAGCGTGAAGTCGCGCCGGGCCGGCCAGGCGCGGCCGATCGGCGACCACGGAGGGGAGAGGTCCTGCGCCTCCAGCACGACGCGCTCGTCCAGCGACAGGCGGCCGGCGTCGACCTCCGACAGCACCACCGCGCCGAGCGGCGCCTTGAAGACGCTCTGCATCGGGAACCGGCGGGCGGGATTGATCGTCCAATGCTCGCCGCTCTCCTGGTTCATCAGGGCGACGCCCAGCACGCCCGGAGCGACCTTGGCGGCGATCTCGGCGACGCCGGCGTCGAGCGCCTTCATGTCGAGCCGCGGGGTCGTCGAGGCGGTCAGCGGCATGGCCTGTTCGCAGGCCGAGACGCCCAGCGCCAGGCCGCCGGTCATCAGCGCGCGCCGGTGAAGGCTTGCCACAGAGGCGCTGACGGTCTGAAAACGCGGCATGTCCGAAGTCACAGTCTCCAAACCCGCGGTGATCCTGAACGCACCGCAGCTCGCCGAGAATATCGGCGCGGCGGCGCGTGTCATGGCCAACTTTGGTCTGGACGAGCTGCGGCTGGTCAATCCGCGCGACGGCTGGCCGCAGGAGCGCGCCTGGGCCTCGGCCTCCGGCGCCGACTGGCCGCTGGACGGCGCCCGGGTGTTCGGCAGCGTCGCCGAGGCGATCGCCGACCTGCAGCTGGTTTACGCCACGACCGCCCGGCCGCGGGAGCTGCAACTGCCGGTGCTCAATCCCCGTCAGGGGGCGGCGGGCCTCGCGGACGCGGCGGCGCAGGGGCTGCGCATCGGCCTGCTGTTCGGCGGCGAGCGAGCGGGGTTGGAAACCGCCGACATCGCCCTTTGCAACGCCGTCGTCACCGCGCCGATCGACATGCGCTTCCGCTCGCTCAACCTCGCCCAGGCGGTGGCTATCATGGCCTATGAGTGGCGGCTGACGGTCACGGAGGCGGCGCCCGCCAACTTCCGCGAGGGCGCGCCGCCGGCCGACGGGGCAGCGATGATGGGCCTCTATCAGCACCTGGAGCGCGAGCTCGACGAGGCGGGCTTCTTCCATCCGCCGGAGAAGACGCCGTCTATGGTTCAGAACCTGCGGTCGGCCCTGGCGCGCGCTAGGTTCACCGACCAGGAGGTCCGCACCCTGCGCGGCGTGGTCACCGCCCTGTCGCGGGGCCGCGGCAAGGTGCTGGAGAAGCTGGCCCGCCAGAAGGAAGGCGGATGAGCCTCCGGGGCCTCCTCGCCGGCCTGGAGATCCCGATCCTCCAGTCGCCGATGCTCGGGGCCTCGGACGGCGCCCTGGCGCTGGCGGTTAGCGAGGCGGGCGCGATGGGCGCCCTGGCCGCCGCGGGCCTCGCGCCGGACGAGATCGGCCCCGCCGTCGCGACCTTGCGGGCCGCCAGCGACCGGCCGTTCTCTGTCAACCTGCTGATCGTCCCGCGCGTCGCACCGGAGCCGGCGGAGGTCGACGCCGCCCTGGCCCGCCTCGCCCCCTGGTACGCCGAGCTTGGTCTGGAGCCGCCGGCCGCGCCGAACCAGTTCGCCCCTGACTTCGACGCCCAGTTCGCCGCCGTGCTGGCCGCCGCCCCGCCGGTCGCCTCCTTCGCCTTCGACGTGCTGGCGCCGGCCCGTGTGAAGGCGCTGCAGGCTGCCGGGACCCTTGTGATCGGAACAGCCACCTCGGTCGCGGAGGCGCGGGCCTGGGCGGCGGCCGGGGCCGACGGGATCTGCGCGCAGGGCGCCGAGGCCGGCGGTCACCGCGGGACCTTCCTGGCCGAGGGCGAGGGCTCGGTGGTCGCGACCCTGGCCCTGGTTCCTGCTGTCCTGGCCGCCGTTGACCTGCCGGTGATCGCCGCCGGCGGGATCATGGACGGCCGCGGCGTCGCCGCCGCCCTGACCCTGGGCGCAGCGGCGGCGCAGATGGGCACCGCCTTCCTGCTCTCCGACGAGGCGACCGTCAGCGCCCCCTGGCGCGCGGCGATCGAGGGGGCGGGGGACGATCCCACCCGCCTAACCCGCGCCTTCACCGGACGCTATGCGCGCGGGATCGAGAACCGCTTCATGCGCGAGATGCGCGCCCTGGAGGGCGAGGTCCCGGCCTATCCGGTCCAGAACCGCCTGACCCAGCCGATGCGGGCCGCCGCCCTGGCGGCCGGCGACGCGCAGATGATGTCGCTGTGGGCCGGGCAGGGGGTCCGCCAGGCCGAAGCCGGGCCGGCCGGCGAGCTGGTCCGCCGGTGGTGGGCCGAAGCCAAGATCGCCGCACAGGTCGTGGCGCAGCGCACCGGCGCCTGAACCGCGCCGCAGCGCTTGCCCCCTGGCCGGCCGGGATGGACTATCGGCCGGAGTGACAACTGGAGTTCGCACATGGGCCTGACCCGCATCCTCGCCGCAATCGCCGCCCTCCTGCTGGTGTTCGGGTTCGGCCCGCGCGCCGCCGCTCCCTCACGCCGGGGTGCGGAGCGGGGCGTGCGCCAGGCGCTGGTGCGGCTGAACGGGCTGCTGGCTCAGCGCGACATCGCCATCGTCGACGAGTTCATGCCCGACGGCGAAGTGCTGCTGGTCGGCTACGCCCTCGACGAGGTGGCCCGCGGCCGGGCCGGCCTGGAGACGCATTTCCGTCGCCTCTTCGCCCTGCCGCAGGTGATCCGCTTCGACTGGCGCGAGGTCGAGGTCTCGGTCCACGGCGCCGTCGCCTGGCTGCACGCCGAGGGCGACCTCGTCCTGCAGGGCGAGCCGGCCGAGCGCCGCACCTACCGACTGACCGGCGTCTTCGAGCTCTGCCACGGGGTGTGGAAGTGGCGCCTGTTCCACGGCTCGCAGCCGGCCGCCTGAGGTTGACTCTACAGGGGGTCCCAAGCATATACGCGCCTTCCTCGCCGCCGGGTCCGCCCGTGCGGCGCTGAAACCTATGACGGGTCGACGCGAAGCCGCCGTTGCAATCGCGCTCCTTTTCCGGGAGCGCCGGCTCGGGTCAGATGAAGAGTGACTTATGTCCAAGCGCCACAGCGCCAAGTACAAACTCGACCGCCGGATGGGCGAAAACATCTGGGGTCGCCCGAAGTCCCCGATCAACACCCGCGCCTACGGCCCCGGCCAGCACGGCCAGCGTCGTAAGTCGAAGGTCTCCGACTTCGGCCTGCAGCTGCGCGCCAAGCAGAAGCTGAAGGGCTACTACGGCAACCTGACCGAGAAGCAGTTCTCGCGCACCTATCAGGAAGCCGCCCGCCGGAAGGGCAACACCTCCGAAAACCTGATCGCGCTGCTGGAAAGCCGCCTTGACGCGGTGGTCTACCGCGCCAAGTTCGTGCCGACCCCGTTCGCGGCCCGTCAGTTCGTCAACCACGGCCACGTGCTGGTCAACGGCAAGCGCGTGAACATTCCGTCCTACCGCGTGAAGCCGGGCGACGTGGTCTCGGTGCGCGAGCGTTCGCGCAACATGGCCCTGGTGCTGGAAGCCCTGCAGTCGTCGGAACGCGACACGCCGGACTACATCACCGTCGACGGCAAGGGCATGGCGGCGACCTTCGTCCGCGCGCCGGAGCTGGCCGAAGTGCCGTATCCGGTGAAGATGGAGCCCAACCTCGTGGTCGAATTCTACGCCTCCTAAGGCCGACCACGAATTCAACGAGTTCAGCGAAGGCCCCGGAGCGATCCGGGGCCTTTTGCTTTGCGGCGGCGCTTGGCGGTCGCCCGATCTCCATCCTAGTGTGCGCATCCATAGCGTGTGCCGCACGGAGACTGCGCGTGATCCTGAGGGTGCTGATCGCCGCCGCAGCGGCCTGGACGCTGGCAGGGACGGCCCACGCCGACTGGTTTCGGGCCGAGACCGACCGGTTCATCGTCTACGGCGAAGGCCGTGAGGCCAAGGTCCGCGACTACGCCGACAAGCTGACGAAATTCGATGCGGCCCTGCGGGTGCTGCACCCCTCGACCCGCGACCGGCCGAGCTACACCAGGACCCAACTCGTCCTCGTCGACAGCGAGACGGACCTGCGCCGGGTGCTTCCACATCTCAACAGGCAGGTGGCCGGCATCTACGTCCCGCGCACCACCGGCGTCTTCGCGATCGCGGTGACAGACGCGTCGAAGAACGGGGACGACACCCTCTACCACGAGTACGCCCACCACTTCATGCTGGAGAACTTCCCGACCGCCTACCCGGCCTGGTTCGTGGAAGGGTTCGCGGAATACTTCATGACCGCCCAGGTCAAGGCGGATGGCGTCCACATCGGCGATTACAATCCTGGCCGCGCCTACACGATCTTCAACATGACCTGGCTGCCGTGGAGCGAGATCTTCACCAAGCGGCCGTTCCAGCTTCCCGCCAAGCAGCGCTACAACTACTACGCCCAGTCCTGGCTGCTGACCCACTACATGCAGACCGGCGGCCGCGCCGCCCAGCTCGACGCCGCCGTCCAGGCCATCGCCCACGGGGCCGAGCCGGCGGCCGCGTTCTGGAAAGCCACCGGCTGGGACGAGCAGAGCCTGACCCGCGAGCTCCGCAGGTACCGCAAGCTGCCGACCATGCAGGTCAAGGCCTCGGCCCTGCCGCCGGTGTCCGTCTCCGTGACCCGGATGCCGCCGAGCGCCGATGACGTGCTGCTCGCCTATTTCCGCCTGCTGGTCGCCGATCCGCGCCAGGGGGACGCGGCCTTCGTCGAGCAGGTCCGACAGCGCGCCGCCCGCTACCCGGACGATTCCCTGGCCCAGCGGACGCTGGCGCTGGCGGAGTACTATTTCGGCGACGTTGCGGCCGGCGATGTGGTGATCGCCAAGCTGCGCGCCGCGCACTCCGCCGACAATGAGGTGCTGCTGACCGCAGGCTGGGGCGCCCTGGCCGCCGGTCACCGCGATCCGAAGGTCCGGGAGGCCCGCTGGCGCGCCGCGCGGCCGCTGTTCGCTCAGGTCTACGCCAAGGCCAAGGACGATTTCCGGCCGATCTTCGGCTACGCGCTGAGCCGCACCATCGAGCCGGCGTTCCCGACCGACAACGACATGACGGCGCTGCTGGAGGCGCGCGCCCTGTCGCCGGCGGTCCAGGAGATCAACACCTACGCCGGCCTCGCCCTGCTGGCGAAGGGCCGGCGGGAGGACGCCGCCATCGTCCTGGGGCCGGTGATCAACGACCCGCATGGCGGCCGCGCCGCCGCCCACGCCAAGGCGCGGCTGGAGGGCCGAAGCTCGGCCGAGGCGGACAAGGCGGCCGAGGCCGCCGGCGAGGAGGCGGCGGCGGAGGGCGAGGCCCCCTAGCGGAACGCCGCCGCCATTTCCGGCGGGATCCGTTTCGGCCGGCCGCTGGCCTGGTCGACCAGGGCCCAGGTGGTGACGATCTGTGCGCACATGGCGCCGTCGGGGCCGTCGATGCGCACGTGGCGATCGAAACGCACGCCTTGCGGGTCGTCGGCGACCCAGGTGCGGGCCAGCGCCGTCTCGCCCGGCAGCAGCGGCCGGCGATAGTCGACCTCGTGGCGCAGGACGACCCAGGCCAGGGCGGCCTGATCCTCAGGGCCGGCGCGTGCGCGCCAGTGGGCGGTGGCGATGTCCTGCGCCCAGCGCAGGTAGACCACATTGTTGACGTGGCCGTTCTCGTCGATGTCGCCGGGCTCGGGCGTCAGGCCACAGGCGAAGACCTGCCGGCCCTCCGGCGGCTCGATGGCCCGCGTCACGCGGCCAGCAGGCCCTTTTCGGTGAGGAGGGTCTTGAGCTCGCCCGATTGGAACATCTCGCGGACGATGTCGGCGCCGCCGATGAACTCGCCCTTCACATAGAGCTGCGGGATGGTCGGCCAGTCGCTGTAGGACTTGATGCCCTCGCGGAGCGGCTCGCTCTGCAGGACGTCGACGCCGACGAAGTCCGCGCCCAGGTGGTCGAGGATCTGGACAACCACGGCGGAGAAGCCGCAGCGCGGCTGTTCCGGCTCGCCCTTCATGAACAGGACGACGGGGTTCTCCGCGACCGACTTGGCGATCCAGTCGTGAACGGGGTTGTCGGCGGCGGCGTCGGTCATGGGTCGCCCTTTCGGCGAAGAAACGTGGTCGGCGAAGAGCTAGGGATGCGTGACCTGCGGGTCAAGCCGCCGGGGCGGAGGTCTCCAGCGCCAGGGCGTGTAGCTCGCCGCCCATCCGGCCCTTGAGTGCGGCGTAGACCAGCTGATGCTGCTTGACCCGCGGCATGCCAGCAAACGCCGCCGAGACGATGCGGGCCCGATAGTGGTCGCCGTCGCCGGCCAGGTCGGTGACCTCGATCTGCGCGTCCGGGAAGCCCTCGTGCAGGGCCGCTTCCAGGTCGGTTTGCGACATCGGCATGGTCAGGCTCCCATGAAGCCGGGCATCCACCCTTCGTGGGCGGCGCGCAGCTTGGCCAGCGGCAGGTCGAACAGGCCCTCGACGGCCAGGGCTTCGCCGTCGGCGCGGCCGATGATCTTGGCCGGCACGCCCGCGGCCTTGGCGGCCTCGAGCAGGGGGGCGGGGTCGGCAAGGCCGATCAGGTAGCGGGCTTGGTCCTCGCCGAACAGCTGGGCGTGGTCGGCGGCCGTCAGGGTGATCCCGACGTCAGAGGCCAGGGCCATGTCCGCCGCGGCGGCGATCAGGCCGCCGTCAGAAAGGTCGTGCACCACGCCGATCGCGCCCGCCTCGATCTGCCCACGCACGAAGTCGCCGTTGCGGCGCTCGACGGCCAGGTCGACCGGCGGCGGCGCGCCGTCCTCGCGGCCGAGAATCTCGCGCAGGTACATCGAGGCGCCCAGTTCGCCGCGCGTCTCGCCGACCAGCACCAGCGTGTCGCCGCTCTTGAGGGCCGAGAAGTCGGCGTGGCGTGCGTAGTCGGCGATCAGCCCGACCCCGCCGACCGCCGGCGTTGGCGGAATGGCCGCGCCGTTGGTCTCGTTATAGAGGCTGACGTTGCCGCTCACGACCGGGTAGTCGAGAGCCGCGCAGGCCTCGGCCATGCCGTCGATGGCGCGGACGATCTGGCCCATGATCTCGGGCCGCTCCGGATTGCCGAAGTTCAGGTTGTCGGTGATGGCGATAGGCGTCGCGCCGACGGCGGTCAGATTGCGCCAGGATTCGGCCACGGCTTGCTTGCCGCCCTCGTAGGGGTCGTTCAGCACATAGCGCGGCGTGACGTCGGAGCTGACCGCCAGGGCCTTCCTCGTGCCGTGCACCCGCACGATGCCGGCGTCGGCCCCGGTCGCCGAGTCCTCCAGCGTGTCGGCCATGACATGGCGGTCGTACTGCTCCCAGATCCAGCGCTTGGAGGCCATGTCGGGGCAGCTCATCAGCTTCAGCACCGCCTCGGCCCAGTCGGTGGGGGCAGGGGCGTCGGTCACGCGGGCCTGCGGGACCGGCGCGGTCCACGGCCGGTCGTACAGCGGCGCGTCGTCGAACAGCGGCGCCAGCGGCACGTCGCAGACCACGTCGCCGTGATGCTTCAGGACCATTCGGCCGGTGTCGGTGGTGATCCCGATGGTGGCCGCGTCCAGGCCCCACTTCTCGAAGATGCGCTGGCCGTCGGCCTCGCGGCCCGGTTTCAGGATCGCCAGCATCCGCTCCTGGCTCTCCGACAGCATCATCTCATAGGCGCTCATGCCGTCTTCGCGCTGCGGCACGGCGTCGAGGTTCAGCTCGATGCCGACCCCGCCCTTGCCGGCCATCTCGACGGAGGACGAGGTCAGGCCGGCGGCGCCCATGTCCTGGATCGCGGCCACGGCGCCCGAGGCCATCAGCTCCAGCGTCGCCTCGATCAGCAGCTTCTCGGCGAAGGGGTCGCCGACCTGCACGGTCGGGCGCTTCTCGTCCGAGGCGTCGTCGAACTCCGCCGAGGCCATGGTCGCGCCGTGAATGCCGTCGCGGCCGGTCTTGGATCCGAAATAGACCACCGGCAAGCCCGGCGCCGGGGCGGCGGAGTAGAAAATCTTGTCGGCGTCGGCCAAGCCCACGCACATGGCGTTGACCAGGATGTTGCCGTCATAGCCGCGGTGGAAGTTGGTCTCGCCCGCCACCGTGGGCACGCCGACGCAGTTGCCGTAGCCGCCGATGCCGGCGACCACGCCGGCCACCAGCCGCTTGGTTTTCGGATGGCTGGGATCGCCGAACCGCAGGGCGTTGAGCAGGGCGACCGGCCGCGCGCCCATGGTGAAGACGTCCCGCATGATCCCGCCGACGCCCGTCGCCGCGCCCTGGTAGGGCTCGATGTAGGAGGGGTGGTTGTGGCTCTCCATCTTGAAGACGCAGGCCTGGCCATCGCCGATGTCGACGACGCCGGCGTTCTCGCCCGGGCCCTGGATGACCTTCGGCCCCTTGGTCGGGAACTTGCCGAGGTGCTTGCGCGAGGACTTGTAGGAGCAGTGCTCCGACCACATCACCGAGAAGACGCCGAGCTCGACGAGGTTCGGCTCGCGGTTCAGGCGACGGACGATCAGCTCGTACTCGTCGCGCTTCAGGCCGAACTCGGCGGCGGTCTCGACGAGGGATTTTTCAGGGGCGGCGCTCATGGCGCGCGTTCTAGCGGGACTCTGCGGCCGGCGCGATAGCAACCCGCGTCAACGCGCGACCATCTCCTTCTGCAGCCAGCGGCAGGTGATCAGGAAGAAGAAACCGGCGACGACGTAGAGGCCGGCGGTCAGCAGCATGGCGCGCTCCAGGCTCTGCGGATGGGCGACCTCGCAGACCGCTTGGACGGCGGGCGACAGCGCCACGCGGCCGGCGCCCTCGCAGGCCGCCCGCGCCAGGCCGGCCGCGCCGAGATCGGCGGCCTGCAGCCGGAACAGCAGGTCGCTGAGAGCGCCGATGAACAGCGGCCCGAGGCCGTAGCCGAGCAGGTTGAGCAGGAACAGCAGGATCGCCGTCGACACCGCCCGGACCTGGGCCGACACCACGCCCTGGCCGATCGTGTACTGCGAAGCCAGGTAGCCGTACTTCACCGCCCCGCCCACGCAGAGGCAGACGAGGGCGAGGGTCAGGTTTCCGGTGGTGAAGGCGACGAAATAGAACGGCGCGCTGATGATCAGCCCGACCCCCGGCAGCCAGGCGATGGCGTTCGGATGGCGCCGGGCGAGCTTCTCGGCCAGCCAGCCGGTGGCCAGGGTGCCAATCGCCGAGGCCAGGGCCACCGGGGCGTTTACCATCACCGCCGCCTCGCCGGCCGTCAGGCCGAAGCTGCGGTTGAGGAACAGCGACTGGAACGAGCTGATGCCGTAGCCGCAGAAGCTGGCGATGGTCGCGCCGATGGCCATGGTCCAGAACGAGCGTTTGGAGGCGAGCTCGCGCATGCCGTCGATGAACCGGGGCCTGGCCTTGCGCACGGCGCCGGGGGGGTCCGAATAGCCGCGGGGCGGCTCCTTGACCGTCAGCCGGAACACCACCGCTACGAGGATGCCGGGCAGGCCCACGACGAAGAAGGCGGCGCGCCATCCGAAGGCGTCGGTCACCGGCCCGCCGATCAGGTTGGCGAGCAGGCCGCCGAGGGTCACCCCCATGGCGTAGTAGCCGAGCGCCGTGGAGCGCCGGGACGGCGGATAGTAGTCGGCGATCAGCGAATTGGCCGGCGGCGTGCAGCCGGCCTCGCCAATGCCGACGCCGACCCGGCAGGCGAGCAGCACCCAGAAGGCCCCGATGGTCAACGAGCCGACGACGATCTCCGTCGAGAGGCCGCACAGCGCCGTCATCAGCGACCATAGGGCGACGCAAACCGTCATGATCCAGACGCGGTTGCGGGTCTCGGCGAACTGGGCGAGCGGGATGCCAACCAGGGTGTAGAGCAAGGCGAAGCCGAAGCCGGTCAGCAGGCCGAATCCGGTGTCGGAGATGCCGAGCTCCGGCTTCATCTCCGGCGCGACGATGGCCAGCAGGGCCCGGTCGATGAAGTTCAGGATGTAGATGAGCAGGAGGGCGTTTAGCACATAGGTCCGGTAGCCGCGGCTGCCAAAACCATGAAGATGACCCTCGCCCGCCGTTTCGGCGTCGCGACCTGCGCCCATTCGTTCCTCCCCGAACAGACGGGGACGGTAGAGGGCCTGTCCGCCGACGGCAACGCCCGTCGGACGCGCGGCGCGCGTCAGGCGCTGGCGAGCGCGCTCTGGAACAGGATGGCGCCGTCGGCAGAGCCCAGCTCGGGCTCGAAGGCGCGGTCCGGGTGGGGCATCATGCCGAGCACATTGCCCTTGGTGTTGACGATCCCGGCGATGTTCCGGGCCGACCCGTTCGGGTTGTCGAGATAACGGAACACCACGTGGCCCTCGCCCTCGAGGCGGTCGAGGGTCGTCTCGTCCGCGAAGAAGTTGCCCTCGCCGTTGCCGACCGTCATGGCGACCTCGCGGCGGCCCTGGTAGCCGGCGGTGAAGCGCGTCTGGGCGTTGGTGACCTCGAGGTCGATCGGCTTGCAGACGTACTTCAGGCCGGCGTTGCGCAGCAGGGCGCCCGGCAGCAGTCCGACCTCGCAGAGGATCTGGAAGCCGTTGCAGATGCCGACGGTGGCGACGCCGCGCTCGGCCGCGGCCTTGACCTCGCCCATGATCGGCGACAGCGACGCCATCGCCCCGCAGCGCAGGTAGTCGCCGTAGGAGAAGCCGCCCGGCAGGACGACGAGGTCGAGGCCCTTCGGCAGCTCGGTGTCGCCGTGCCAGACCATGGCCACGTCGGCGCCGGTGGCCCGTTCGATGGCGACCTTGCAGTCCCGGTCGCAGTTGGACCCGGGGAAGACGACGACGGCGGCTTTGGTCATGGGCGCTCAGGTGGCGGGGGCAGGGGCAAAGGTCAAGCGGGCGATTTGCGGCGCCAGCTCTTGAGGCTGTCGAGATAGGCGTGAAGCTGTTCGTAGCCGGCCTTGTCCCCGTACGGACAGCCGGTGGTCACCACCTCGCCGCCGCGGACCTGCTGCATCATGATCGCCGGGTGGCCGGGCGCCCCGTCGCGGGTGACCAGGTATGAGGCCTTGCCGTCGGCGGTCGAGTAGTAGTCGTAGGGCTCGGCCGGGTCGCCCGGCGCCTTGGTCAGTGGCTGGGCGGTGACGGCGGCGACCTGGGCCTCGAAGGAGCGACCGCAATCCAGCGCCAGCGGCGGCGTCTGCGGGGCGTCGGCTTGGGCGCAGGCGAGGAGGGGGAGGCAGAAGAGGAGGGCGGAAGGCCCGGGCCTCACGCCACCTCCACCCGGTAGCTTTCGATCACCGTGTTGGCGAGCAGCTTCTCGCACATCGCCTTGATCTCGGTCTGGGCCTCGGCGGCGTCGGTCGCCTTCAGGTCGAACTCGATGGTGCGGCCGACGCGAACATGCTCGACGCTGTCCCAGCCCAGGCCGTGCAGCGCCTGCTCGACCGCCTTGCCCTGCACGTCGAGGACGCCGGGCTTCAGGAACACATGGACTTTGGCGCGCACTAGTGGAGGCCCCCCTGGATGACGGTGGGCATCTCTTTCATGATGCCCAGGCGGCGAGCCACTTCGGTGTAGCTCTCGATGACGTTGCCCATGTCCCGGCGGAACCGGTCCTTGTCGAGCTTCTCGTTGGTCTGGCTGTCCCACAGCCGGCAGCTGTCGGGGCTGATCTCATCGGCCAGGATGATCCGGGCGAAGTCGTTCTCCCAGATGCGGCCGAACTCGATCTTGAAGTCGATCAGGGTGATGCCGACAGCGCCGAACATGCCGGTCAGGAAGTCGTTCACCCGCAGGGTGAGCGCCATCATGTCGTCGATCTCCTGGGTCGAGGCCCAGTTGAAGGCGGTGATGTGCTCCTCGGCGACCATCGGGTCGTGGAGCTTGTCGTCCTTCAGGTAGAACTCGATGATCGAGCGGGGCAGGGCCTGGCCTTCCGGCAGGCCGAAGCGCTTGGACAGCGATCCGGCGGCCACGTTGCGGCAGACCACCTCCAGCGGGATGATCTCCACTTCGCGGATCAGCTGCTCGCGCAGGTTCAGCCGCTTGATGAAGTGGTTCTGGACGCCGATCGAGTTCAACCGCGTCATGATGTATTCGCTGATGCGGTTGTTGATCACGCCCTTGCCTTCGAGCACGGCCTTCTTGGTCGCGTCGAACGCTGTCGTGTCGTCCTTGAAATACTGGACCAGCGTGCCTGGCTCAGGGCCCTCGTAGAGGATCTTGGCCTTGCCTTCGTAGATCTTCTTCCGGCGGGTCATCTTCCAGCCTTCTCCCAAGCGAAGCGCTAACCGTTCGGTGAAACGAAAAACGCGCGCGGGTATCCGGCGCGCGCGGGTCCGACTCGGCCTCTCGCTCAATAAAGGCGCGCGGAAATTAGCGGATGCGAAGGGCCGGCGCAAACCTCCGCGATCAAGTCCGGCTTTCGATTGCGGCTCCGCCCCTCGCAGGATATGTGACCGCGGTTCGTGCCGCCGACCGGAGACCCCATGACCACCTTCGACGATCGAGAACAGGCGTTCGAGAAGAAGTTCGCGCTCGATCAGGAGCAGGAGTTCAAGGCCACTGCGCGTCGTAACCGCGCCCTCGGCCAGTGGGCCGCCGGCCTCATGGGCCTTGAAGACGCCCGCATCGAGGAATACGCCAAGGCTGTGGTGAAGTCCGACTTCGAACAGCCGGGCGACGAGGACGTGCTGCGCAAGGTCTTCGAGGACCTCAAGGGCTCGGGCGTCGCGGTTTCCGAAGGCGAAGTGCGCATGAAGATGGCCGAACTTCTGGCCCAGGCCCGCGAGAGCGTCCGCGCCGGCGAATAGTCTAGCCGGCCCCCTGCAGCGGGGCGCGGACCTCGCACACCACCCCGTCCGGGGCAAATTCCAGCTTTACGTCTCCGCCCAGTTCGCGGGCGAGGCCGCGTTCGATCAGGCGCGTGCCGAATCCGCGCCGGGTGGGAGCCGACACCAGCGGCCCCCCGCGCTCGCGCCAAGTCAGGCGCAGCTCGCCGTCGCGCGAGGCCCAATCGATCTCGACCTCGCCCTCCGGCCCCGACAGGGCGCCGTACTTCGCCGCGTTGGTGGCCAGCTCGTGCAGAGCCAGCGACAGCGACAGTGCGATCTGCGGCGGCAGGCTGACCTCCGGCCCCTCGATCCGCCAGCGGCCCGGGCCATAGGGCTCGGCGGCGGCGGCGGCGATCTCGCCGACGGTCGCGCCCTCCCAGGTGCGGCGGGTCAGCACGTCGTGAGTGCGCGACAGGGCCAGAAGCCGGTCCTCGAAGACGCGGCGAGCGGCCTCCAGCGAGGGGGCGCTGCGCATCGTCTGGGCGGCCACCGACTGGATGGTCGCCAGGGTGTTCTTCACCCGGTGGTTCAGCTCGTTGACGAGCAGCTGACGGCGGCTGTCCTCTCGCTTCGCATTGGTGACGTCGGTCTGCACCGACAGCAGCCGGTGCGGCCGGCCCTCCGCGTCGGCGTAGATCCGGCCGCGGTTGTGGATCCAGCGGGTCTCGCCGGTATCCGGGCGGATGATGCGATATTCCACGTCGTAGGGGCCTGGCCGGTCACGCGCGGCGCGCAGCAGGGTCCCGGCCCGTTCCCGGTCGTCGGGATGGATGCGGTCCAGCCAGGCGTCGTCGTAATCGGACCAGGTGGCCGCCTCGGCGGGCAGGCCCTGCAGCGCCAGGTACTCCGGTGAGCGATAGACGCGGCCGGCGATCATGTCGAAGTCCAGCGACCCGACGCCGCCGGCGGCCTGCACCATGCGCAGCCGCTCCTCGTTCTCGCGCAGTTGGGTCTCGGCGCGGGCCCGCTGCACCGCGCTCCAGGTCCGGTCGACGAGCTCGGAGGCCATGTCGACCTCTTCCACGGTCCAGGCGCGCCGACCCGGCATATGGGCCGACAGGATCGCCACCAGCCGTCCGCGCTTGATCAGCGGCACGGCGATCATCGCTCCGACGCCGATGCCCTTGTAGGCCTCGGTGGCGTCTGCAGTGACCGCATCGGCGCCGATGTCGCGCACCACGACATTACGGCCGGCCCGCAAGGCGCCGGCCATCTCCGGTCCGAAGGCGTCGAGCCGGTAGCGGCCGGGCAGGGGGGCCATGGTCCCGCGCCAGTCGTCTTCGATGGTCACCCACTCGCCCTCGGGATCGACCTCGGCGAACCCGACGCGGCCGATGTCCAGCACCTCGACCAGCAGGGATGCCGCCGCGCCTTTGATCTCGCTGGGATCGTTGAGGGGGCGCAGCCGCTCGGCGATGCCCAGCTGGAACTTGAGCCGCCGCTCCAGCAGCACCTTTTCCGTGGTCTCGGTGCAGGCGCAGAACATGCCGCCGACCCCGCCGCTCTCGTCGCGGATTGGGCTGTAGGAGAAGGTGTACCAGGTGTCCTCGGGGAACCCGTGGCGCTCCATCACCAGGTGCAGGTCCTCGGACCAGGTCGCCTCGCCGGAAAGGGCGGTGTCCACCAGCGGGCGGATATCGTGCCAGATCTCCGACCAGATCTCTTCGAACGGGCGACCGAGCGCGTCCGGGTGCTTGGCGCCGAGGATCGGCGCATAGCCGTCGTTGTAGATGAAGGCGAGCTGCGGTCCCCAGGCCAGGAACATGGGGTGCCGCGAATTCAGCATGATCGACACCGCGGTCCGCAGCGACTGCGGCCAGGTCCCGGGCGGGCCAAGTGGCGATCGGCGCCAGTCATGGGCGCGCAACCGCTCGCCCATCTCCCCACCGCCGAGAAGGAAGTCGTGGCGGTCTGCGGCTGCCATGCGACCCTTACGAAGTACCTACGCCCCGAACACGCGCTCGAAGATGCGATCGACGCTCTTGAAGTGGTAGCCCGGGTCGAAGAGTTCGGAAAGCTCTTCGCGGCTCAAGGTCACCTCCGGATCGGCGTCGAGGAACTCGAGGAACGCGCCCTCGCCCCGCCAGACTTTCATGGCGTTGCGCTGGACCGCCGCGTAGGAGGCCTCGCGGCTCATGCCCTTCTGCGTCAGGGCCAGCAGCACCCGCTGCGAATGGACGAGGCCGCCCAACCGGTCGAGGTTCTTGGCCATGTTCTCCGGATAGACCACCAGCTTCTCGACCACCCCGGCCAGCCGGCGCAGGGCGAAGTCGAGGTGGACGGTGGCGTCCGGGCAGATGCCGCGCTCGACCGACGAGTGGCTGATGTCCCGCTCGTGCCACAGCGCCACGTTCTCCATCGCCGGCACGACCGCCGAGCGGACGAGACGGGCGAGGCCGGTCAGGTTCTCGGTCAGGATCGGGTTGCGCTTGTGCGGCATGGCCGACGAGCCCTTCTGGCCGGCGGAGAAGAACTCCTCGGCTTCTAGGACCTCGGTGCGCTGCAGGTGGCGGATCTCCACCGCCAGGCGCTCGATGGACGAGGCGACCACGGCCAGGGCGGCGAAATAGGCCGCGTGCCGGTCGCGGGGGATCACCTGGGTGGAGACGGGCTCGACAGCCAGGCCCATCTTCTCGGCGACATATTCCTCGACCTCGGGGGCGACGTTGGCGAAGGTGCCGACGGCGCCGGAGATCGCGCAGGTGGCGATCTCGAACTTGGCCATCGCCAGCCGCTCCTTGGCGCGCTGGAACTCGGCGTAGTGGCCGGCGAGCTTGATGCCGAAGGTGGTCGGCTCGGCGTGGATGCCGTGGCTGCGGCCGACGGTCGGCGTCATCCTGTGCTCGAAGGCGCGCTTCTTGAGCGCCGCCAGCACCAGGTCGACGTCCTCGATCAGCAGGTCCGTGGCCCGCGACAGCTGCACCGCGAGGGTGGTGTCGTTGACGTCGGAGCTGGTCATTCCCTGGTGCAGGAACCGCGCCTCGGGCCCGACGATCTCAGTGACGTGGGTCAGGAAGGCGATGACGTCGTGCTTCACCTCGGCCTCGATGGCGTCGATGCGGTCGGAATCCCAGATCGCGTCGCGGCCCTTCTCCCAGATGACCCGGGCGGACTCGGCCGGAATCACCCCCAGCTCGGCCATCTTGTCGGCGGCGTGGGCTTCGATCTCGAACATGATCTTGAAGCGGGTCTGCGGCTCCCAGATGCGGGCCGCGTCGGGTCGTGCGTAACGGGGGATCATGGGGCCGCCATATCCCGCCCGGTCGCCTCGGAGTCAAACCCGCCGGCGGATTTCTCAGTCGGCGCCCACGTCCTTGTGCAGGGTGAGGGCGCCCAGCAGGTAGTGGAGGCTGCCCCAGACGAACAGCAGCGCGGTGACGATCATGCCGGCCCGTGTCCCCTGCGCCAGGGCCCCGGCGCAGGCGGCCTGGGCCGCGGCGCCCGACCCGGCGGGCGCGGTCCCGCCTGGGCAGGCGGCGACGAAGCTGCCGGCGCCGCTCCAGGCGTGCTGGGTGAACATGTCGATGCACCAGCCGGTGAACGGCGGACCGAAGCCCAGGGCGATCAGGTTGAGGGTGAACAGCAGCAGCGCCGCCGCCGTCGCCCGGCTGCGCGTCCCGAATGCGTTCTGCACGACTGCAAAGGTAGGGCCGAGGTACAGGTAGTGCACCACGCCGGCCAGCAGCAGCACCCCGACCGCCGCCGGCCAGGTCTCTCGCGTGTAGGCCAGGACGTAGAGCGGCGCGGCCAGCAGGACGCCGAGCGCCGGCACCAGCGCATAGCTGCGCGCCGAGCGGCGGGCCAGCCGCTGGGTCAGCCAGCCGCCGAGCAGCAGCCCGGCGCCGTTGGCGACCCCGGCCACCAGGCCGGTCATCAGCCCGACCTGCGTCAGGTCGAGGGGGAAGGTGCGCAGCAGATAGGCCGGCGCGTACTGGCCCATGCCGTAGCTCGCGAAGCTGACGACGGTGACGCCGGCGACGACGTTGGCGAGGCCCCACCGGCTGAACAGGCGGCGGGCGACGTCGCGCATCCGGGCCGGGGCGGCCGGCTCGGCGGCCGCCTCGCTCCAGCCGCGCGGCGGCTCGCGGATGGTCAGCTTAAGGATCAGCGCCACCAGCAGGCCCGGCGCCCCGACGGCGAAGAACGCCGCTCGCCAGGAGACGTGCTGGGCGAACCAGCCGCCGGCCACCGCGCCGAACATCATGCCGAGCGGAATGCCGAGCGAATAAATCGACAGCGCCATGGCGCGCTTCTGCGGCGGGTAGTAGTCGCTGATCAGGCTGTGGGCCGGCGGCGACAACCCGGCCTCGCCGACCCCGACCCCGACCCGGAACAGCAGCAGGGAAAGATAGCTGGTCGCCGTGCCGCACAGGGCGGTGAAGCCCGACCACACCAGGATGGCCAGGGCGATGATGTTCACGCGGTTGCGCCGCTCGGCCAGCCGGGCGATCGGAATGCCGAGGGTCGTGTAGAGCAGGGCGAAGGACAGGCCGCCGAGCCAGCCGAGCTGGGTGTCGGTCAGTTTCAGGTCGGCTTTGATCGGCAGGGCGATGATGCTGATGATCGTCCGGTCGATGAAATTCAGGGTGTAGGCCAGCACCAGGACCGCCAGGACCGTGGCGCGGTAGCGACTCGAGAAGGCGGGCGCGTCCGCAGAGCTCGGCGAGGTCATCGCTAAAGTCTCCCCCCAATTTCCCGGCGACGTTATTCTGACCCTGGCCGCGCGGGAAGGCTGGACGCTCGCCCCAAGCGTTCGGCATGAAGGGCGCGCAACTCGAAGGAGGCGTTTGCCATGGAACTGGTCATCGGGACGAAGAAGTGGTCGACCTGGTCGCTGCGCCCCTGGCTGGCGGCCAAGCGCTCAGGCCTGTCCTTCACCGAGACGCTGATCGACCTGCGGCAGGCCGACGGCGGCACCGCCCTGGCGATCCGGCCCCATTCGCCGAGCGGCCTCGTGCCGGTGCTCAAGACCGACGACGGCGCGATCTGGGACTCGCTGGCGATCTGCGAATACCTGGCCGAAAAGGCCCCCCATCTGTGGCCCGCCGACCCCGTCGCCCGCGCCTTCGCCCGGGCGGCCGCCTGCGAGATGCACTCGGGGTTCTCGTCGCTCCGCGGCGAATGCCCGATGGACCTGACGGCGCAGCCGCACGTCGCCGAACTGTCGGCCGCCACGCACAAGGACATCCGGCGGATCGTCGCCCTCTGGAACAGCCTGCTCAACCGGTTCGGCGGCCCGTTCCTGGCCGGCGAATGGTCGATCGCGGACGCCTTCTTCACGCCGGTGGCGACGCGCTTCCGGACCTATGGCGTGCACCCGTCCGATTTCGGCGACCCGGGCGCGGCGGGCGCCTATGCCGAGCGCCTGCTGGAACAGCCGGAGTTCCTGGAGTGGGAGCGCGCAGCCCTGGTCTGAGGCTGTCGAGGCCTGGAGGCCCTTGGCGCCTCCCTGCGCCTTCGCGCGTTGAGCCATCGCCAACAGGTTCAAAGGGAGACGATGGCGATGAGGATCATGGTTGCGGCTGCGGCGCTGGCCGCGCTTTCGGTGGCCGCGTGCGATCGCCCGACCGGCACCGCGCCGCAGGATTCGGCCGTCGGCGCCGCCATGCCGGACACCGCGAGCGCCCGGAACGACAACATGGCCCTGACCGCCCCGGACGCCGGCGCCACCGGCACGGTCCCCGCCGACGGCTCGGCCCCGGCCGTTGCGCCCACCCCGCCGGTCGGCACCGCCGGCGCGTCCCCGGGCGTGGTCGGCGCGCCGTCGGTGGACAACCCGTCGCTGCAGCGGAACCAGTAGGCTTTCAGCCGCCCGCCGGCCTGCGCTAGACAGGCCGGCGATGGCCGAGCCCAGCCCGTTCGACGCCGCCTTCGAGGCGGGCCAGCGCCTGCAGCAGCAGCGCCAATGGGCGGCGGCGGCCGAGGCCTATCGCGCCGCCGCGCGGCTCGGCCTGACCGTCCGCCTGGCGGCCAACCTCGGCCTTTGCCTGCATGAGGCCGGCGACTACGCCGAGGCCGAGCGCTGGCTGCAACTCGCGGCCCGTCACCAGCCGGCCAATCCGAACATCCGCCAACGCCTGGGCCTGGCCTACGCCGCTCTGGACAAGCCCGACCTTGCCGAGCTCGAGCTGCGCACCTCGCTGGCCTTCCGGCCCGGGGACCCGGCCACCGAGCTGGCGCTTGGCGGCCTCCTGCTGTCGCTTGGCCGCCTGACGGAGGGCTGGCCGCTGATGGAGGCGCGGGTCGGGCTGCATCGACGCGCGGTCCCGGCCGTCACGCTGCCGTACCCCGAATGGCTGGGCGAGCCGCTGGAAGGACGCTCGATCCTCGTCCAGGTCGAACAGGGCCTCGGCGACCAGATCCAGATGGCCCGGTTCGCCGCCCACCTGAAAGCCAGGGGCGCCGGGCGCGTCACCCTGACCACCCGCAGTCCGCTAAAGGATCTGCTGGCCCGCGCGCCGGGCGTCGACGCCACTGTCGCGGTGGACGCCGGCGCCCGCGTCGCCCTCGACCGCCACGACCTCTGGACCCGCTACTTCACCCTGCCGGGGCGGGTGAACGCCGGGCCGGCAGACCTGTGGTCCGGGCCCTACCTTTCGGCGCCGCCGGAGCGGCTGGCGCGCTGGGCGCCGGGCGCCCGCGTCGGCCTCGTCTGGCAGGCCAGCCCGACCGGTTTCAACGGGGCCCGCAAAAGCCTGCCGGCCGACCAGGCCCGGCGCCTGCTCGACCGCGGCCTGATGAGCCTGCACCCGGAGGACACCGGGGTCGGCGACATGGCCGATACCGCCGCCATCGTCGCCGGCCTGGATCTCGTGGTCTCGATCGACACCTCGGTGGCGCACCTGGCCGGCGCGATGGGCCAGCCGGTCTGGACGCTGCTGCCGTTCCACAAGACCGACTGGCGCTGGATGCGCGGCCGGCGGGACTCGCCCTGGTATCCGACCATGCGGCTCTACCGGCATGCAGACCGGGAGGACTGGCGCGGCATGGTCGACCAGGTGCTCGCCGAGCTCGAAGCCGAAGGGTTGTGACCCAAACAAAAACGGCCGCCCCCGCGGGCGGCCGTTTCCGTGGAATTCAGCGCGCGGTCAGTTCGCCGCGCCCATCTTCTGGGCCAGTTCCTGCGCCTTGCGCAGGTGGGCTTCAATCTTCGGCAGCACTTTGGCCGCGTGGCCTTTCAGGCCGGCATCCTCGCCGCCGTCCGCATAGCCGCGATGCAAGGTGACGGCCTCTTCGTGCGCGGCGACCTGCTGGGTCAGGTAGACCTTGTCGAACTGGACGGCCGGAGTGGTGTTGAGGTTGTCGAGCAACCCTTGCCGGCGCTCATCGAGCTTGGTCGGCAGGGTCTGGCCCGCGGCCGTGGCTAGCGGCTTGAAGGCGTTCGAGGCGGCCGTGTGGTCGGCCTGGATCATCTTGGCCAGCGCCTTGACGTCGGCGTTGCCCGACTTGGCCTGGGCGATCTTGGCGGCCTCGATCTCGTACATGTCGCCCTCGGCGGCGTTCGAGACGTAGCCCTGGATGGTGTTGGCGCCGAGCGTCGCGGCCGAGGTCTGGCCGACGACCGCGGCGGTGGCGTCTTGGGCGGCGTTCACCGCCGGCGTGGCGACATTGGCCTCTTCGGCATCCTTCTTGCCGCAGGCGGCAAGGGAAAGAGCAGCGGCGGCGGCCGCGGCCAGATAGAATCCACGCGTCATGATTGGCATCTCCCGTTGACCTGGGCTGAACCCAGGGCGGCGGGCATTGGTTCCGCTTGGCGGCCCCCTGGTTCTGGAACTTTGCCTTTTGTTACAGACGCCCGCCGGCGTCAGAAGAACAGTCGCGCCAGGGCCGCCGCCGAAGCGGTCAGGGCGGCGAGCTCCAGAGCGCGGCGCCATTGGATCACATAGCGGACGGACGGCGAGGAATTGCGGTCGGCGGTGTCGGTCATCGGCTCGGGAGTCCAGAGTAGCTCTCGCCGACCGGCCACGCGCACTTGGGGGAGTGGGGGAGGTGTCGTGGGGCTGGGGCTGTGATGCCCACGACCGCACGGCCAATCGGCGAGAACGTGTTGCAAACTTCGTAGTTGCATAAATACTGTAGTCAACGCTATCGGCGGCGGCAAGGGTTAATTTCAGGCCGCCGGCTCACGAGGCTTTGAAGCGGCCGGGCTTAATCGCCGGGTCCGCCGACCCTAGGTTAAAGGCACGGAGAAGGAGGCGTCCCATGAGCGAGTACTGGCTGCGCACTCTGAAAGCCGTCGAGGCGGCCGAAGACGAGGCCCGACGCCTGCGGGCCCGCTACGGCGACGACGCCGAGCGCCGGCTCGACGAGCTGACCCGCCGCCCAACGCGCCGGCCGGAAGGCCGCATCGACGACATCCGTCGGGCGCTGCGCTGGACCTGAGCCCTATTGGGTCTGCAAGGCTTCGCCGGTGATGGCGTAGCCGCCTTCCAGCCAGTCCACGATCTCGCGCGCCGCCGGATGGTCGAAGGCGGCGTAGCGGGCGGCAAGCGTCGCCTGACGCTCCCCTAGCCGGGCGAGGCCGGCGTCCTCCAGGCTCAACAGGTCTGCCTCGACCCGCGCCGCCAACGCCTCGCCCAGCACTTCGCTCGCCGCCCGGCGGAAGGCGGCCAGGTACTGGTAGCCCTCGCCCCGGGCATAGGCCTCGACCAGGGTCAGCATGGGAATGCGGCTCAGCACCGGCTGCGAGGCCGGATTCACGGCGTGGGCGGCGATATGGCCGGCGATCGCTGCGGGCCGGCCGGTGAAGGCGCGCAGGTGCAGGTGCTGGCTCATCCGCGGGCCGTCGTTGACCGGATAGTTATCCCACAGGAACGGCCGGCGTCGCAGGGCCTGTCCGACCCGCTCCAAATGGCCCACCGACTGCTCCCGTGAGCAGACCTCCTCGCCGGTCCACATGACGTGGACGGCCGCATCGAGGGTGCGGCCGAGGTCGTCGAGGTAGCCGGCCGGGCGGGCTCCGAACACGCGGTCCAGCACCGGGTCGTCGGAATAGTAGCTGGGGCACATGATCAGCCGCGACGCCTTGGTCCGCGGCCCGACCCAGTGGACGATCTCCGCCTGGCGCGCCGCCAGGTCGGGAACGTCGCCCTTCATGTCGTCGAACAGGATGGCGAGATCCTGCACCCCGGCGTCGTCGAGGGCGGCCAGCTTGGCCGACAGCGCCGCCTTGGCCATCTGGTCGAAGCCGAAATGCAGCTCGAACGGCGTCAGCCCGACCCCGAACCGGACGTCGGCGTCCCGGCAGCAGGCCGCGAAGGCGCGAAGCTCGGCGAGCTCGGCTTCCGGGTAAGGCTCCCGCCAGCGCCGGCGCAGATAGGGGTCGGCCTTCGGTGCGTAGAGCCAGAAGCCATAGCCCCGCCCGCCGAGGAACCGCAGAGTCTCCGTCCGCTCGGCCCAGGTCCATGGGCGGCCGAAGAACCCCTCGATGACGCCGATCTCTGTAGGCATGGACCAAAGCTAGCGGCGTTCGTGGCCCGGAGGGAAGCCGGAGGCGGCGGCCGAATCGCCGTAGCAGTCGCCGGCCTGCCCCGAGGAGAGCACATGAGCGACATCCGCCGCATCGTCACCAACACCGGCCGCGGTCGCGTCGTGGTGTTCAACGGGCTCGTCTACCTCGGCGGCCAGACGGCGGACGACCGCGGCCAGGACATCAAGGGCCAGACCGCCCAGGTGCTCGGCAAGATCGACAAGGTGCTGGCCGAGGCGGGGACCGACCGCTCGCGCCTGCTGACGACGCAGATCTGGTTGAAGGACATCGCCCGCGACTTCGCCGGCATGAACGAGGTCTGGGACGCCTGGGTCTCGCCCGAAACGGCCCCGGCCCGGGCGACCGCCCAGTGCGAGATGGCCCTGCCGCAGATCCTGATCGAGATCACCGGCGTCGCCGCCCTGCCTTGAGCGCTACATCAGCCCCAGAGCCTTGAGGCTCGCGACACCGTGGCGACCGACCACTAGATGGTCGTGCACGGCGATACGCAGGGCCCGCGCCGCCTCAACCACCTGACGCGTCATATCGACGTCGGCCGACGACGGGGTCGGATCGCCCGACGGGTGGTTGTGCACCAGGATGATGGCGCTGGCCGACAGCTCCAGGGCCCGGCGCACCACCTCGCGCGGATAGACCGGCGCATGGTCGACGGTGCCGCGGCCCAGGACCTCGTCGGCGATCAGCTGGTTCTTCTTGTCGAGAAACAGCACCCGGAACTGCTCGCGCGCCTCGTGCGCCAGGGCGGTCTTCACATAGGCCCGCAGCGCCGACCACGACGAGATCACCGGCCGCCGGACCACCGCCTCGCGCGCCGCCCGCAGGCCGACCTCGTGCACCAGCTTCAGATCGAGGGCGACGGCGGCGCCGACCCCCTTCACCGTTTTCAGCTCCTCGAGGCTGGCGCCGAGCACGCCGGCCAGCGATCCGAACCGGGTCAGGAGTTGCTTGGCCAGGGGTTTGACGTCGCCGCGCGGGATGGCGCGGAACAGCAAGAGCTCCAGCACCTCGTAGTCGGGCAGGGCGGCGGTCCCGCCGGCCGCGGCCCGCTCGCGCAGCCGCTCGCGGTGTCCGAGATGGTGCGGCCGCGCCGCCGGGGCTGGCGGCGACCAGAAGTCAGCGACGGAGCCGTCCTGCAGCGATGCGGCGCGATCCATGCGGCAGAAGTTCCACATTTGTTCGCGCGGCGCAACCCTTGGGGTGGTGCACGTGGGGCCCCCACCCACGGCGCACTTCACAGCTTGTTCGTGCTCCAAACATCTTTCCACACTGCAACGTGGGTCGAACCCTTCCCGGACGGTCGCCGCGCGGTACGGGAGATTTTTGGAGCGCATCAAAGAACGTTGCGTCGCCAAGAACCAACAAATCACACGGGGAACGTTCATGAATAAGCACCAGGCCGGAAGCCTGACAATCGCTGCGGTTCTGCTGTCGGCGGGCTATGCCGGCGCTCAGGACCGGCCCGCCGCGGCCAATGCGCCGGCCGCCGAGCGCGGCCAGTCCGTCGATGAGCTGGTCGTCGTCGGCACGCGCCGCGCGGGCCGCACGGTCACCGACTCGCCCGTTCCCGTGGACGTCCTGAGCTCGCAGGACATCGAGACGATCGCCACCGGCGACATGAACAACCTGATGCGCTCGCTGGTGCCGTCGTTCAACGTCGCGCGCTTCGCCGGCATCAACGCCGACGGCTCGGGCTTCATCCGTCCGCCGACCCTGCGCGGCCTCGCGCCCGACCAGACCCTGGTGCTGATCAACGGCAAGCGCCGTCACCGCTCGGCGCTGGTCAACTTCTCCGGCGGCGGCGTCCTGGCGGCCGGCTCGCAGGCCGTCGACCTCGCCCAGATCCCGACCATCGCGCTCGAGCGCATCGAAGTCCTGCGTGACGGCGCCTCGGCCCAGTACGGCTCCGACGCCATCGCCGGCGTGATCAACCACACCCTGCGCCGCGAGGCCGAAGGCTTCGAGATCCGCAGCCGCTACGGCCAGCACTACAAAGGCGACGGCAAGAACTACCAGCTCCAGGCCAACGTCGGCCTGCCGCTGGGCGACCGCGGCTTCGTCAACGTCTCCGGCGAATTCCTGGACTCCGGCTACACCAGCCGCGGCGGCCAGCGGATCGGCGCCCTGGCGCATTCGCTTGCCCGACCGGACCTGGCCACCGCCGACCCGGTGCAGCGGGTCGGCGACCCGAAGGTCCGCGCCTACCGCATGTTCTTCAACGGCGAGGTCGAGACCCCCGAGCGGTCCAAGCTCTACTTCTTCGGCAACTACGGCCGCAGCAACCAGGCCTTCCAGTTCAACTGGCGCCAGCCCGACACCGTGACGCGCCCGGCCCAGAGCGGCGTCGGCGCCCAGGTCTATCCGCGAACCAACGTCTTCGACCCGATCTACCTCGACCGGCTGCCGGACGGCGCCTACGACGCCAACGGCCGAACCTTCAGCTTCACCGAGATCTACCCGCGGGGCTTCACGCCGTTCTTCAACTGTCACATCCGCGACCTGTCGGGCGTCGGCGGCTACAGGGCGAGCTCGAGGGCGGCCTGACCTACGACCTGTCGGCCTCCTACGGCCAGAACACCCTGCGCTATTACATGTCGGAATCGCTGAACGCGGCGATGGGCCCGGACTCGCCGACCGAGTTCTACCTGGCTCGCTGCAGGAGCGTGACACGACGTTCAACGCCGACTTCACGTATCCGGTGGAGATGGGGCTCGCCAGCCCGCTGACGGTCGCCTTCGGGGCCGAGCGGCGGATCGAGGCCTATGAGATCGGGGCCGGCGACGAGGCGTCCTACCTGTTCGGCCCTACGCCGTGCAGCGCCTCAACAACGGCACGACGATCACCAAGCCGCCGGGC
Source organism: Phenylobacterium sp. (assembly GCF_044236515.1). GTDB lineage: Bacteria > Pseudomonadota > Alphaproteobacteria > Caulobacterales > Caulobacteraceae > Phenylobacterium. The sequence goes on along the minus strand of NZ_JBIIGK010000031.1, from coordinate 27 downwards.
ACCAGCGGCGCCCCGGGCTTCTCGCCG
>NZ_JBIIGK010000144.1:0-7660 GCF_044236515.1 Phenylobacterium sp. | reverse complement strand
AAGTGAGGCAGCCCTCTCAGAAGGGGTTCTTAAGGAAGCGGGCTCCCTTGCCACGCGTGAGAGCGGCTGTCAAAGCAATCCCCCTCTTGGGGATTTCAGGCGTGCGGAGGCTTCGGATTTGGGCATGACGGCGGGATTGAGCGCCCGGCGGAGCGGTCCGCTGAAGGGTGTGGTGCGGGCCCCGGGGGACAAGTCCGTCTCGCACCGCGCCCTGATCTTGGGCGCTCTCGCCGACGGGGTCACCGAGATCGAGGGACTGCTCGAAGGCGACGACGTCAAGCGCACCGCCGCCGCGATGGCCGCCTTCGGCGCCGACGTTCAGCGTCTCGGTCATGGCCGCTGGCGGGTCGAAGGCCGCGGCGGCTTCTCGGAGCCTGCCGAGGTGGTCGACTGCGGCAACGCCGGCACCGGAGTGCGGCTGATCATGGGCGCGGCCGCCGGTTTCGACCTCTGCGCCACCTTCACCGGCGATGCATCGCTGCGCGGCCGGCCGATGAACCGGGTGCTGAAGCCCCTCGGCCAGATGGGGGCGACCTGGCTGTGCCGGCAGAACGGCCGTCTGCCGCTGACTCTGAAGGGCGGCGGTCTGAAGCGGACGTCCTATCGCCTGCCCGAGCCGTCCGCCCAGGTGAAGTCGGCGGTGCTGCTGGCCGGCCTCCACGCCGACGGCGGCGCCGAGGTGATCGAGCCCGAGGCGACCCGCGACCATACCGAGCGGATGCTGCGCGGCTTCGGCGCCGAAGTCCTGGTAAGCGAGGAAGGCGCCGGTCGCCGAATCGTCCTGCCCGGCGGGCAGAAGCTGCGCGGGACACGCGTCCACGTGCCGGGAGATCCGTCCTCGGCCGCGTTCCCGTTGGTCGCCGCGCTGATCACCCCGGGTTCGGCGGTGACGGTCGAGGGGCTGCTGCTTAACCCGCTGCGTATCGGTCTGCTCGACACCCTCGGCGACATGGGCGCTGACCTGTCGGTCACCAACGTTCGCGACGAGGGCGGCGAGACGGTGGCCGACGTCACGGCCCGCTATTCCGAGCTGACCGGCGTCGAGGTGCCGCCTGAGCGGGCGCCGTCGATGATCGACGAGTACCCGATCCTCGCCGTCGCTGCCGCCTTCGCCACCGGTCGCACCGTCATGCGCGGCGTCGGCGAGATGCGGGTCAAGGAGAGCGACCGCATCGCTCTGATGGCGGCGGGCCTTGGCGCCTGCGGCGTGGAGGTCGAGGAGGAGCCGGAGACCCTGACAGTCGTCGGCCGCGGGCCCAAGGGCGGCGTTCGCGGCGGAGCGCGCGTGACGACCCACGGCGACCATCGCATCGCCATGTCGCACCTCGTGCTGGGCCTCGCCGCAGAGCAACCCGTCTCCGTCGACGAGCCCGGGATGATCGCCACCAGCTTTCCGGGCTTCGTCGGGCTCATGGCTGGCCTTGGGGCCGAGATCGAAGAGGCGGCGTGAAGCCGCCGTTCGTCATCACCGTCGACGGGCCCGCCGCCTCCGGCAAGGGCACGGTCGCCGGGCGGCTCGCCGCCGCCTATGGCCTGCCGATGCTCGACACCGGCTTGCTCTACCGAGCCGTCGGCGTGCTGGCGCAGCGCGGCGGGATCGACCTCGAGGATGCGCTGGCGAGCGCCGCGATCGCCCGCCGGCTGACCGCCGACCAGCTCGCCGATCCCGACTTCCGCACCCGCGGCGCCGGCGAGGCGGCAAGCCGCGTGGCCGTGCACCCGGACGTTCGCGCGGCGCTCAAGGACCTGCAGGTCGCCTTCGCCCGCCAGCCGGACGGGGCCGTGCTCGACGGTCGCGACCAGGGGACGGTGATCTGTCCCGAGGCGCCGGCCAAGCTCTACGTCACGGCCGCGCCGGAGGTCCGCGCCGACCGCCGCTGGAAGCAGCTGACCGCCCAGGGCGAGGCGGTGGGCTTCGCCGAAATCCTCGACGACATCCGCAAGCGTGACGAGCGGGATGGGGGCCGCGCCGCGGCGCCGATGAGGCCGGCGCCGGACGCCGTCTTGCTGGACACCTCGGAAATGACTATAGAACAGGCCGCCGATGCGGCCCGCCGCATCGTCGAGGCGGCGCGCGCCCGCTGGGAAACTTCCTAGCTAGCAAATCCAACCGCGCCTTTCCCTCGGTCGCTGCGGGCAGATTTCACCGCGCGGGTCCCCGCGCCTTCGGTTTGCAACCCCTAACCCGACGCTGGGACTCCGCCCGACGGCTCATGCCTTCGGGACCCCGCCGTCATTCGAGACGAAAGACACCTATGGCTGACGATATGAGCCTCAACCCCTCGCGCGACGACTTCGCCGCGCTGCTCGACGAGTCCCTCGGCGGGCGCGACTTCATGGAAGGCCAAGTGGTCCACGGCAAGGTCGTGGCCATCGAGAAGGACTTCGCCATTGTCGACGTCGGTCTGAAGACCGAAGGCCGCGTGCCGCTGAAGGAATTCTCCGCGCCGGGCGAAGACAAGCCCGCCCTGAAGGCCGGCGACACCGTCGAGGTGTTCCTCGAGCGCGTCGAGAACGCGATGGGCGAGGCCGTCATCAGCCGCGACAAGGCCCGTCGTGAAGAAGCCTGGACGCGCCTTGAAGCGGTGTACGAGCGCAACGAGCCGGTGATGGGCGCCATCGTCGGCCGCGTGAAGGGCGGCTTCACCGTCGACCTCGGCGGCGCCTCGGCCTTCCTGCCGGGCTCGCAGGTCGACATCCGTCCGGTCCGCGACGTCGGTCCGCTGATGGGCAAGGAACAGCCCTTCGCGATCCTCAAGATGGACCGTCCGCGCGGCAACATCGTCGTCTCGCGTCGCGCCATCTTGGAAGAAGCCCGCGCCGAACAGCGCACCGAGCTGGTCAGCCAGCTGCAAGAGGGCGAAGTCCGCGAAGGCGTGGTCAAGAACATCACCGACTACGGTGCGTTCGTGGACCTCGGCGGCATCGACGGCCTGCTGCACGTCACCGACATGAGCTGGAAGCGCGTCAATCACCCGAGCCAGGTGCTCGCCGTCGGCGACACGGTGAAGGTCCAGATCGTCAAGATCAACCCGGACACCCAGCGCATCTCGCTCGGCATGAAGCAGCTGCAGTCCGATCCGTGGGACGGCGTGGAAGCCAAGTACCCGGTCGGCGCGAAGTTCACCGGCCGCATCACCAACATCACCGACTACGGCGCCTTCGTGGAGCTGGAAGCCGGCGTTGAGGGCCTGGTGCACGTCTCCGAAATGTCCTGGACCAAGAAGAACGTCCACCCGGGCAAGATCGTGTCGACCTCGCAGGAAGTCGACGTGGTCGTCCTGGACGTCGATCCGTCCAAGCGTCGCGTGTCGCTCGGCCTGAAGCAGGCCATGGCCAATCCTTGGGACGCCTTCCTGGAAGCGCACCCGGTCGGCTCGACCGTCGAGGGCGAAGTCAAGAACGCCACCGAGTTCGGCCTGTTCATCGGCCTCGACAACGACATCGACGGCATGGTGCACCTGTCGGATCTCGACTGGGCCGTGTCGGGCGAAGAAGCCATCGCCAAGTACAACAAGGGCGATGTGGTGAAGGCCCGCGTTCTTGACGTCGACATCGAGAAGGAGCGCATCTCGCTCGGCATCAAGCAGCTCGCCGGCGACCCGATGCAGGGCGACAGCTTCCGCAAGGGCCAGACCGTCACCGTCCAGGTGACCGAGGTCACCAGCGGCGGCATCGAAGTCCGCTTCGGTGAAGACGACGCCCCGATGACGGCCTTCATCCGCAAATCGGACCTGTCGCGCGACCGCGCCGACCAGCGCCCCGAGCGCTTCGCCGTGGGCGACCGCGTCGACGCTCAGATCACCAACGTGGACAAGGCCGCGCGCCGCGTCTCGCTGTCGATCAAGTCGCTCGAAATGGCCGAGGAAAAGGAAGCCATCGAGCAGTTCGGCTCGTCGGACTCCGGCGCCTCGCTCGGCGACATCCTGGGCGCGGCTCTCCGCGAAAAGGCCCAGAAGGACTGATCGGCCTTTACGGCCGAGGTTGGCGGCGGCCCGGGCGACCGGGCCGCCGCTTTCGTTCGAGCTGCGCCGTAAACCCTCTTTCCGCCTTGAATCCAAAGGCGGAGTCTTTCATGGTCGCGCCGCTCACTCCCCTAGAAGGCCGCATGATCAAGTCCGAGCTGATCACCAAACTCGCCGAAGAGAACCCGCACCTGACCCAACGCGACATCGAGCGCGTGGTCGGCGTGGTCCTGGAGCGGATGATCGTCGCCCTGGAGAACGGCGGCCGGGTGGAGCTACGTGGCTTCGGCGCCCTGTCCGTTCGCTCGCGCGACGCCCGCGCCGGCCGCAATCCGCGCACCGGCGAGCCTGTGGACGTGCGGGCCAAGCACGTGCCGTTCTTCAAGAGCGGCAAGGAACTGCGCGAGCGACTGAACGCCGTCGACGAATAGGAGCGCTGCCGATGTCTGGCTGGGTCGGGGAATTCCGTGAGTTCATCGCCCGCGGCAACGTCGTCGACCTGGCGGTCGGGGTGATCATCGGCGCCGCCTTCAACGACATCGTCAAGGTCCTGGTCGACCAGGTCGTGATGCCGCCGATCGGGCTGCTGACCGCCGGCGTCGACTTCTCCCGGCTGATGGTCGTGCTCAAGCCGGACGATCCGGCCACCGAAGCCAGCGAACTCGTGGCGATTCAGTACGGCGCCCTCATCAACGCGGGCATCAAGTTCCTTATCGTCGCCTGGGCGGTCTTCCTGCTGGTCAAGCTGATCAACGCCCTGCGTCGGCGACAGGCCGAAGAAGGCCCGGAAGTCCCGCCCGCGCCGACCGCGCAGGAGGCCCTCCTCGGCGAAATCCGCGACCTCCTGAAAGCGCGGGGCTGACACCGACCTCCCTGGGGGCGCTTCGGCCTTGCCGATCCTGCGCCTCATCCCCTAATTCCCGGCCATGAGCGTGACGGCCAAGATCTGTGGGGTGTCGACGCCCGAGGCGGTGCGGACCAGCCTCGAAGGCGGCGCCGGATTTCTCGGCTTCGTGTTCTTCCCCAAGAGCCCGCGCAATATCGCCGCCGACGCCGCCCGCCGACTGGCCGAGCCGGCGCGGGCCCGGGCGAAGATCGTCGCCTTGCTGGTCGATCCGAGCGACGCCCAGATCGACGAGGTGGTCAAAGGCCTCGCCCCCGATCTCATCCAGCTGCATGGCGCCGAGACCCCCGCCCGGGTTCGCGAGGTCGGCCAGCGGGCTGGCGTCGGCGTGATCAAGGCCCTGCCGGTCTCCGAAGCCTCTGACCTCGCCGCCGCCGGGGCCTATGAGACCGTCGCCGAGCACTTGATGTTCGACGCCCGCCCGCCAAAGGGCGCCGTCCTGCCGGGCGGCACCGGCCACAGCTTCGACTGGACGTTGCTGGCCGGCCGGCGTTTCCAGCGGCCATGGTTCCTCGCCGGTGGCCTGGACCCGTGGAATCTATCGGAGGCGGTCCGCCGGTCCGGCGCCCCGCTGGTGGACGTTTCTTCTGGCGTGGAGCGCGGTCCCGGCCTAAAGGACCCGGCCTTGATCACGGCGTTCCTCAACGCCGCCGCACGAGCCTGATTCGGCCCTTGACCTCGCCCGCCCGCCCAAACGACTACACCGCCTATCCCGACGCCGAGGGACGCTTTGGCGATTTCGGCGGCCGCTACGTGCCCGAAACCCTGATGCCGCTGGTCCACGAGCTGACGGCGGCCTATGAGGCGGCCAAGGCGGACGAAAGTTTCCAGACCGAGCTCAGGAGCTTCCTGCGGCACTACGTCGGCCGGCCGAGCCCGCTCTATTTCGCCGAGCGGCTGACCGCCCACTACGGCGGCGCGCGCATCTACCTGAAGCGCGAGGAGCTGAACCACACCGGCTCGCACAAGATCAACAACTGCATGGGCCAGATCCTGCTGGCCCGGCGGATGGGCAAGACGCGTATCATCGCCGAGACCGGCGCCGGCCAGCACGGCGTCGCCACGGCCACTGTCTGCGCCCGCTTCGGCCTGCCCTGCGTCGTTTACATGGGCGCGGTGGACGTCGAGCGGCAGAAGCCGAACGTCTTCCGCATGAATCTGCTGGGCGCCGACGTGCGGCCGGTGACCTCGGGCTCGGCGACCCTCAAGGACGCGATGAACGAGGCGCTTCGCGACTGGGTCACCAACGTCCACGACACCTACTACCTGATCGGCACGGCGGCCGGCATGCACCCCTATCCGGCCATGGTCCGCGACTTCCAGGCGGTGATCGGCCAGGAGGTGCGCGAACAGGTGGTGGAGCTCGAAGGCCGGCTGCCCGACGCGGTTGTCGCCTGCGTCGGCGGCGGTTCGAACGCCATCGGCATTTTCCACCCCTTCCTCAACGACGCCGAGGTCAGGCTGTTCGGCGTCGAGGCGGCCGGCGAGGGCATGGACTCAGGCCGCCACGCCGCCGCCATCAACGGCGGCCGCCCCGGCGTGCTGCACGGCAACCTCACCTATCTGCTGCAGGACGACGTCGGCCAGATCGAGGAGGCGCATTCGATCTCCGCCGGTCTCGACTACCCCGGCATCGGGCCCGAGCATTCCTGGCTGCACGACGTCGGCCGCGCCACCTACCTGACCGCCACCGACGCGGAGTCGCTGGAGGCCTACATGCTGCTCTCGAAGCTGGAAGGCATCCTGCCGGCCATCGAAAGCAGCCATGCCCTGGCCCGCCTGCCGGACGTGGTGAAGGAGGTCGGCAAGGACGGCATTGTGGTGCTGAACCTCTCCGGTCGCGGCGACAAGGATGTCGCCACCGTCGCCGCTCACCTTGGCCGTCAGATCTAGGGACGCCGGATTTGACCACCGCCCGCATCGACGCCCGCTTTGCACGGCTGAAGCAGGAAGGCCGCGCCGGCTTCGTCGCCTATGTGATGGCCGGCGATCCCGACCGCGAGACGGCGCTGAAGATCCTCAAGGGTCTGCCGGCGGCCGGCGCCGACATCATCGAACTGGGCTTCCCGTTCTCCGACCCGATGGCCGAGGGGCCGCCGATCCAGCGCGCGGCCCAACGGGCGCTCGCCGCCGGCATGAACCTGAAGGGCGTGCTGGAACTGGCCGCCGAATTCCGCCGGGGCGACGCAGACACGCCGATCATCCTGATGGGCTACATGAACCCGCTGCTGAACTGGGGCTTCGCCGCCTTCGCCGCTGACGCGGCGGCGGCCGGGATCGACGGAATGATCGTCGTCGACTGCCCGCCGGAAGAGGCCGCACCCCTGGCCGACGCGCTCGACGCCAACAGTCTGTCGCTGATCCGCCTCGCCACCCCTACCAGCGACGACGCGCGCCTGGCGACCATCGTGGGGCGCACCTCCGGCTTCGTCTACTACGTCTCGGTCGCCGGGGTGACCGGGGTGAAGGAAGCCGACGCCGCCGCCGTCGCGCCGCATGTCGAGCGCGTCCGCCGCGCTTCCGGGCTGCCGGTGGCGGTCGGTTTCGGAATCAAGACTTCGGAAAGGGCTGCGGCCATAGCTAAGGTCGCCGACGCGGTCGTCGTCGGCTCCGCCCTCGTCGACGAGGTCGCCGCGGCCCGGGAGAGAAACGAAGACGTGACCCAGCGAGTTCTTTCCAAAGCTGAATCCCTGGCTAAGTCTGTGCGCTTCGCGCGCGATGGCCAATCCACGGCGGTCTAGAACCTATGGCGATGGCTGAGACCAAGAACGAAAAGCCGGCGCGTCCTGCG
>NZ_JBIIGK010000030.1:0-26192 GCF_044236515.1 Phenylobacterium sp. | reverse complement strand
CGAAGCCGAATACCAGTTCGCGAACTCGCCGCTGTCGGCCTTCGCCGGCTACCAGCGCACCGACTTCAACGACTTCGACCTGGAGTCGGACACCTTCCGCGTCGGCGTGCGCTTCACCTTCGGCGGCACCACCCTGCGCGGCCGTGACGCGGCGGGCGCCCAGCTCGGCAGCATCACGAAGCTGTTCGGCGGCCTGGCCAACTAAGCCTGACCGAGGCGCTCGCGGCTATTCGGCCGCGAGCGTCTTTTCGGCCTCTGCCGGGTCGGCGCAGGCAAGAAGCTTTCCGGCGACGTTCAGCAGGTCGCCGATGATCTCGGGCAGCTCGGCCCTGGACGCCAGATCATAGGTCGCTTCGGCCATCTCGCGGCAATGCGAGGCGCAGTTCGAACACGTCGTCGACATGGATCTCCCCCGGTCGACCGCCGGTATACCCGGCGGCCGCGCTCCGCAAGGCTCAGGCCGCGCGCTCGTATACAACCTTGCCGCCGACGATCGTCATGTCGACCTTGGTGGTCAGCAGCTTCTCCGGCGGGCCGGCGATCGGGTCGGTGTCGAGGACGATCATGTCGGCGAGCTTGCCGACCTCCAGCGTGCCCTTGGTCTTCTCTTCCCAGGTCAGCCAGGCGCCATTGGCGGTGTACATCCGGATCGCCTCCTGGATGGTCACGGCCTCCTCGGCGCCATGGACGCGGCCGGACGGGCCCTTGCGAGTGACCGCCGCATAAAGGCCGACCAGCGGGCCGATCGGCAGATTGTCGGAGCTGAAGGCGGTGAAGATGCCGAACTTCTTGGCCGGCGTGGCGATCGAGTTGTTGTGCGCCAGCCGCCAGTCGTCGAGCGTCGCCTCGTAGCGGCCCTCGAGGTTGTAGAGGAAGTTCGGCTGCTGCGAGATTGCGATCTTGTCCTGCGCCATCTTCTGCATGGTCGCGTCGGGCGGCATGATCGTGAAGTGGTCGAGGAACCAGCGGTGGTCGCCGCCCTTGGCCGCGGTCGGCATCTTGCGCAGGGTGTTCGAGTAGGCGTTGACGGTCTGGACGATGGCCGCGTCGCCGATGGCGTGCAGGCCCATCTGCCAGCCGAGCGAGCCGCAGGTGTCGACGATCTCCTGCAGCTCGGCGTCGGTGAACCGGCCCTTGCCGCGGAAGCCGGGCTGGCCCTTGTAGTCGGCGAGGGTCCAGGCCGTCGGGCCGGTGAAGCCGCCGTCGACGGCGGTCTCGCCGATGGCGCCGATGCGCACCCGATCGTCGCCGTGGCCGCTCTTGAACGGGAAGGCCTTGAGCCGTTCGGCGCCCGGGTAGCTGATGTACATGGCCATGCGCGGCAGGTCGGCGCCATGCTCGCGGTAGACGTCCTGAGCGCGTTTCCAGGTCAGGTTCGGGCCAGGCTTGTCGACGCCGCCCTTGCCGACCGGCTCGTCGTCGATCGTGCCGGAGGCCTCGTAGACGCTGGTGATGCCGAGGACGAGCTGGTCCTTCAGGGTCTGGACGAAGCCGGCGCGCAGCGCGTCCCAGGTGTCGTCGGGAATCTGGTCGCCATAGAGCGAGTTGTTCTCGCGGATGATGCCGTTCGGCTCCCCGTCGGGGCCCTTCTCGATCAGGGCGCCGTGCGGGTCGGGCGTCTGGCGGGTGATGTTCGCGGCCTTCAGCGCCAGGGTGTTGCCGACGATGGAGTGGCCGCCGGCCCGGACCAGGGCGACCGGATTGTTCGGCGCCGCGGCGTCGAGGTCGACCTTGGTCGGATTGCGCTTCTCGGCCAGCAGGGCCTCGTCCCAGGCCCGGCCGGTGACCCACTCGCCGGGGCCGAGCTGTTCGGCCTTGGCCTTGATGCGGGCCTTCAGGTCCTCGATGGACGTCACGCCCTTCATGTCGATGTCGCGCGGCGACGGCGGGCGCAGGTGGACGTGGGTGTCGTTGAAGCCGGGCATCAGGGTCCGGCCCTTGAGGTCGACGGTCCGCGCCGCCTTGTAGGTCTTGGCCAGATCCTCGCCGCCGACGGCCAGCACCTTGCCGTCCTTCACGGCAATGGCCGAATGGACGGTGAAGTTGGGATCGACGGAAAGAACCTTGCCGTTGTGCAGCACCAGGTCGGCCGCCTCGCCGCCGCCCAGCTTGTCGCAGGCGCTGGCCGCCACGGCCGTCAGCGCGATGGACCCGAACAGATAGCCACGTCGTGTGAAGCTCATGTCGTCCCTCCCGAGGATCGTTTGAGGCGACCTTGCCAGCCCTTCCGGCGTCCCGCCAGTCCGTTGAGCGACGTTCGTCGAACGCGCTCGGGCGGTGGTGACGGATCGGCCCCGCCGCGGCGGGGATTTCACCTCCCTTTCGCGCGAAGCCGGGCCTAGGCTCGGGGATGGGAGGCTCCCTCATGCGCAAAACCACGACCGGCCCCACCCTCTCGCGGCGCGGGGCGCTGCTGCTGGCTGCCGGCGCGGCGGCGCCCGCCGCGGCCCAGACCCCTCCGGCCCCCCGCGCCGAACCCCCAAAACCCAAGAAGCTGGGCATCGTCCTCTTCCCCCGCTTCGAGACGCTGGACGTCTTCGGGCCGGTCGAGATGTGGGGCCGGCTTCGCGAGTACGAGCTGGTCACGGTGTCCGAGCATGGCGGGCCCGTCGTGTCGTCGCAGGGTGTGGAGACGGTGGCCCGCTACGCCTTCGCGACCGCCCCCCGGCTGGACATTCTGATGGTCCCGGGCGGCGTCGGCGTCCGGACCCAGGTCGGCAATCCGGTCATGCTGGATTTCCTGCGCCGCCAGGATCGGCAGTCCGAGTGGACGATGTCGGTCTGCACCGGGGCGGCGCTGCTGGCCAGGGCCGGCCTGCTCGACGGACGCAAGGCGACGACCAACAAGCGCTCCTATCCCTGGGTCATCACCCAGTCGGACGCCGTCCGGTGGCAGGGCCGCGCCCGGTGGGTCGAGGACGGCAAGTACATCACCTCGTCCGGCGTCTCGGCCGGAACCGACATGGCGCTGAGCCTGGTGGAGCGGCTGGACGGCCGCGCCGCCGCCGAGGAGATGGCCGACTACGCCGAGTACGTCTGGAACAGCGACCCGCACAACGACCCGTTCGCGATCGGCGGGTGAAATCCGGCCGGTCAGGTTCTGTGGCCCAAGGTTCTGTGGGAGCGGCTGTCACGACATCGCCCTGAATGGCCGTGTAGGGGGAACCTCCTCCCCAACCTGCACACTAGAGCCTCATGACCCTTCGTACCGCGCTCCTCGCCGCCCTCGCCTCCCTCAGCCTTGCCTGCCTCAGCCTCGCCGCGTGCGGCGCCCAGGACGGCGCCGCCTCGTCCGCCGCCGGCGGCGACAAGTACGCCGGTCTCGACGGACAGATCGAGACCTGGCGCAACGACATCCGTCAGACCCACAAGCTGTGCGCCGGCGCGACCTGCCAGGACTTCCAGGTCGCCTGCAAGGGCGAGCGCGAGCTGACGGCGGACGATGCGGCCAAGGGCGTCACCGCCCGCCTGGTCTCGGCCATGACCTTCAACGCCCAGGGCCAGGCCGAAGGCGACCTCAAGCCCGGCTCCTCGTTCGTCGAGTTCACCAAGACCGGCGGAGCCTGGACCCGCGCCGACACCGAACCGGTCAACCTGACCACCTGCGCCGCCTAGGCCCGAGCCGCGGAGGCGCCGGAGCGCGACATCCGCGATGCGCCAGACCGGATGCCAAGAAGCGCGGCTGTTGGAGCCGCCGCTCAGCGGATTGCCGCCGGTGTGCCCTTTCCCACAGATTGCCGCCGGAAATCCTCCGCGTATCTTCAGGCCATGATCCTGATCGTTGGCTCCATCCGACTGCCCCCGGAGAACCTAGACGCCGCTCGCCCCGTGATGAGCCGGATGGTATCGGCCAGTCGCGCCGAGGACGGATGCGAGGAATATTCCTACGCCGAGGACGTACTGGAACCCGGCCTGATCCGCGTGGCGGAACGGTGGAAAGACCAGGCCGCCCTGGATCGTCATTTCAAGACGCAACACATTGCAGAGTGGCGCTCTGCTTGGCCGAGCCTGGGGATTGGGGACCGCAAGCTCGTCGCCTACACCGTGGAGCACTCGCAATCGACTTAGGCCACTGGGTGGTCGAGAATCCACCCCGTTGCAGGCGCCGCTTCCTTCTCAAACGCCGCCGCTAATGGCCAAGCTTCTCCTTTTACCCGGGGACCCCTCGGTTGACCCTCGCCAGCTACGCTTCTCCGTCGAAGTCCGGATCGGAGGCGGTGACGATCAAGGAGCAGCCGGTCTCGTGGTGCGCGACAAAATCACCCTGCTCGCCGCTCAGCATAGACAAGAAATCGCCCGCAATGGCGGTGCGATCCGCCAGCCGCAGGCTGCCTTCGAGCACCAGTAGCTCGTCGAGAGGGAGCAGAGCGCCAAGCGGAAGGCGGGCAGCCGGAGCCAGGCGAATTTCGGCCGCGAGTTCGCCTAGCCCAGAATGTTCGGGCAGGATGAGGATCTCTCCGCCGGTAGCCAGGCGTAGCCACTCGCCGGGCGTGCGCCCCTCGATGACGTCGCCACGAACCAATTCGACCGGTTCCACGAGGTCACGGCATCGCTCGCACTGCACCGCATGACGTGAGATCAGCAGTGCACTCCCCGGTGAGCAATTGCCGATGAGGTAATCGGACAGCTGCGCAACGTCCGAGTGGTGCGTGGGCGAAATTACGGCGCCGGCGCCGATCCTCGTATCTCGTCCGGTCCGAATGCTTCGCCGCCACATGATCTTTTCGAGAGCCCGCCAGTCCCCCACAATGGACGGGCAGTAGGAGACCGCAGCCTCCGCGTCACCTAAATCGATCTGTAAGTGGCGCTTACGGGCGGCGCTGGCCTGGAACAGGTGCTCGCAGGTCAACCGCGGCACACCCAGCTTAGACCCAGCGGCTAAGCGGCGAGGCGATCGCTACGCTTATCGCACCGAAACAAGCTGCGAGAAGGGTGGTGCCGCCAGGGTGACTCGAACACCCGACCTACGCATTACGAAATTTAGTCAGGGCGGCGGCAAAAACTGTTTAGCCGCATCGGCTTAGGTTAAAACGGAGGCTTGGACGTCGCCACAACCCAGCGTCTTCCCAGATGCGCCGTAGCGATCATTTCCGGCGTTTCCTAGCTAACGCGCTCTCGCGTGGGAACGGTGAGACATTCGACCTGCGCCATACCTGCGGGGCCCAAGCATCCACCGCCGGCGTTCCTGCACCTGCAGCATGCGAACGTCTGCTCTGGGACACGAACCCAACGCCCGCTTTCGACCCTGAGGGGACGTTCCGGAGGTTCGCTCCTCGAGGAGCGGATTCCTACTCGGGTCCATCACTGCCGCCGCGGGCCGCTTCTTCATCTCATCGCTCGCGCGAGCAGCGTCGTCACCTGGCGCTCTGCAGCCGTCCGGTCTATGGGCCGCTGTGGTAGGTCGGCTGGCGCGCCTGTCCCTTCCCTCAGCCCCGCGCCTTGCGCGCCGCGTACTTTGCATCGCGCTTGGCCTTTGCTTCCGCCGCAGTTAGCGCCTTGCGCTCCTTGCGGGCGCCTCGCTTCAAGGCCAGCGCCTGAGCCTCTGCCGTGGCCTGGGCTAGTAGCTGTTCGGCCACAGCATCCGCCGCTGCCTGCCTTTTCGCGGCTCTGACCGTGGCGCGTTCGGCGCGCACTCCGGCGAGACGTGCTTTGCGCATCCCCTCTCGCTCGTGGTGAAGCGGATCCGTTTGGGTCGGCCTCGGCTGCAACCTGTCGAGGAGTGATCGCCGGGCGTCCGCAGCGCTCTTCAGCCGATCGGCGTAGCCGACGTTGTACTGGTTCTTCATTAGGTTCTCCCGCGGTCGGCTCGGCCGATCACGCGCCGGGCAGAGCAATGGCTAAGCGCACGGGGGCGTCCCTACGCGCCGGCGGCTGGCTTGAGGTGAAGGATCGGACGAGTTGTGGCGCCCTTTAGCGGGGACGCCGCAGGTCGGTTTCCAACGATCCCGAGGGCCGCGCGAGGGCGCGGCCGGATGACTTTGGTGAAAGACATTTAGCTCCGTGGTGTTGTGGGGCCCGTACCGCTCGGACATATGCTACTGAGCTTGGCAGTCTGTGCTCCCGCGCCACGGCGAGCTGGGCGTGCCCTGAGCGTTCTTCAGAAGACCGTCGTCGAAACGCCCCATACGACACGGTTGATGTGTTCGGCCAAGCGCTCGGCCTCGGCGGGGTCGACACCTGGGCGGAGGTCGAGCGTAAACAGGGAGTTGCTGTAGGACGAGACGGCGCCATCGCTCGGCTCGAAGGCGAGGTAGGGTGCGCCGTTGGCCTTCAGCTGTACGGTGCAGCGATGCTGCTGGTCCGGACTCATTGCAGGATGCTCCGATCGCCCTCGCCGCTCCGCGACTGCAGCCGCCGAAGTGCGTCCGACGCCTCCGCCCGTGAGGCCTCCCTGACGCGCGGCCGGCGGACCACCGTTTCACCGGTCCAGCGGTCGAACACCGTCCAACCAGCTGCGTCTCGCCTCAGGTCGAATTGCTGGGCCATTAGGGTGGCCGTGGCGCTCAGCGTCACGGCCCACCGCGCTAGGCCGCTTGAAGCTGACCCGCCGAGGTCTTGCCGCTGCGGCTGTCGCGCTCCAGCTCGAACCCGAGCTTTTGACCCTCCTGCAGCGACGTCATCCCCGCGCGTTCGACGGCGGAGATGTGCACGAACACGTCCGCGCCGCCATTCTCAGGCTGGATGAAGCCAAAGCCCTTTTGGCCGTTGAACCACTTCACAGTACCGGTTTGCATAAGCTTGTCCCTTTCGGACATGAGTTCTCACGCTCGGAATGAGCGAGGAGATCAAATTTTCGAAGAGGGTCGGATGTTTTTCCGGGCACTGAGCAGAGCTCTTGCTCGGAAGATAGGCGAACCAGCGCGAGTATTTGATAGCAATGATCATGGCACGCTCTGCGACCACCGTCCACATATATTTTCAAATAAACCCCACGGCCCTGATGACCTCCGCATGGTAAGAGTGACAAATGCGAGAAACACTTACACGTGAAATCATCAGCGTTGGAAGGCAGGGCGGGATTTGGTCCGCCACCGACGGCGGAGAGTCGTTCGGGCACTCGACTGATAAGGAGGTCGCCAGGGCCGCGGCGCTTCGTCGGGCGCGAGACCTGTTTGACAAAGGCCGAGCCTGCGAGGTGCGGGTGTTCGGCGAAACGAGCCGGTGGGGAGAATAGAGATGCGTGAACGTCAGCCGCAGAAGGCGTCCGCGCAGTCACCGGATAACCGCTTCCGCGCAGCGATCGGGAATGCGCTCGCCAATGGAGCCTCCCTGGACCAGATGACGCTGCGCCTCACGTTGCGGGACGCGAGCCTGCTCGCACGGGACCGCATGACACCGGTCGAGGACATTGGCTATCGCGACAGCGTGATGCACTTCCTGGGAGTCAAGGTTGAGGCCGGTGGCGTGCCGACCAGCACGTTAGACCTTGGCAGCGCCTGAATGCGCCCACTGAGGGCATGGTGGGTTCAGCGAAAGCTTAGCCGCAAGACATCAATCGTCGGCATCCGCGGCGGGGTCCTTGCTCATCTCTTCGTCGGCCGTGTTTTCGGTGATGCTCACCTGGGGTTTTGGCAGCGTCGCTAGCCTCAAGCCGGTGTGACCTTCTTCAGGACCAAGCGAGGCTAGGTACGCGGCTCCTTCCGGCGTGATGTCCCATCCCTGTTGACTTCGCTGCGCCAGGCCGAGCTCGGTCAAACGGCGCGCGTCCGCGATGTTCACGAAGGCGGTGAGCGTCCCAGCCTTCTTCTCCGCGAGATTGCGCAGCGCGGCCGTCTCACTTGCCGTCAACATGTCGGGACTCCAGTTCTCTGCGTGACCGTTCGCACAGCCACCCCAAGATCGATGTAGCCGCCGGGACGTAGCTGCCAACGATGGGGAGAACCTGCGCAGAGGATCTTCCCAGCTTCCCCGCCTAGGCGTCCTGCTTGACCACCGGGAGCCTCAGGCCTTGGGTCGGGCAGAAGGCTTGGCCGCGACTCGTAGTGCAGGCTCAAGGTACGATCGGCTGGCCGCCGGCGGTCTCGCCTTCGGTTGCTTGGGCTTGCGCACTTCCGGTTCGTTCTCTTCTTCCCCTTGGCCATCGGCGTCCTCCTTGGCCAGCTGCCGGTCCCGCGTATCGAAAGCAAAGCTGAGCAGCACGTCGTCCGGGCGAGCACCCCGGGTCGACGGGTTGCAGAATCCGATCAGAAGCCGATCCGGCGTGTCCTCTTCGGGCGAGGCGCGGTCATCCGCCCAGCCCTGCGCGTTGTGATGGCGCGACTGGATCTCCAGGCGGCAATCCACATCCTGCGCCGGTATGTCGATCCGCTGGTGCAGGTCGCGCCCGCCGATCCACGACCCAAAGGTCAGCCGGGCCGGGCCGCCAGCCGCCGGCAGCACGGACACGTTCCAGCGATGCAGGTCGCGGTCGGCGCGCCCGGTAATCGTAAGACGGACGCTAGCGCCGGCAGGCAAGCCTAGCTCTGGCATGGGAAGGGCTCCGCAGGTTGAAGGCCGACCGCCGGCACGGCGCGAACGGGCGCGTTGGCCATCCTCTCGCGCGCATGGGCGCTGCGCCGATCCTCGAAGGTGGCGAGCTCGAACCAGGCCGATGCGGCCGCTTGGTGTCTGCGCCGCACCTCGAGCAAAGTGCTGGCGTCGGCGTGGGCGAGCGCTTGCTGCGCCTTCGCCCGGTAGTCGGCGCCTCGGATGTCGCTTGCGAGCATGACTACTGTCCTCCGCTGAGAGGGTTCGGAGGCCGGGCAGCGGTGCGGCCATGCAGGCGTTCGACGATCTGACGGAAGCGCTCGACCTCCGCCTGCAACGCCGCGACGTCCCCTTGCAGCTGCGCGTTCCGCTGGCGCAGGTAGGCGTTCTCCCGGACGAGGTCCGTAGCCGTCGCCGTCATAGCGACCGCCATCCACCAATCAGCGAGAACAGACTAGGGAGCAGCAGCGCAGCCAGGCCGCAGGACGCGGACGGCACAAATAGAACGGACATGAATGTCTCGAAATCGCGCCGCGTCGGAGATGATCGACCGCTTGGCTTTTCGGCACAGGACCGACGGCGCTACCAACAGATGGTGCGCCGGAGTGCTGATTACAAGGCTCAGGCGGCGAAGGACGGGCGCGCGGACCATTCTGCTCGACTAGGGCAGACAAGGCCCCCTTTCCACCCTCTGCTGACACTGAGAACGTCTGCTACCGCCACGCCCTACAACGTGTCGTCGTCGTCCGCCGACCGCGCGTCCCATACCGAGGCGTCACCGCGCACGACCCGTACGTCTTCCACGCCCGGATCCGACTCGCCCTCGCCGCGCTCCTGCGCGGCGCTTTGCATCTGCGGCGGCAGAGGGCCGGCAGGCCGCTCAGTGAACCGCGCCGTGGCGATATGGCCGGCGTCGGGCTCGAAGTGCATTTCCTCTCGGCGGCTGCCGTGCGCCACCTCGGCCTTGTCGTCGCTGCTCTCGGCGAGGGGCAGGCCGCCCTGGGTGTTGAACTCGCGTCCTTGGGTCATGCTGTTCTCCGCGGACAGGAAGCGGCGGGAGCCAGACCCGGTTCCGCGTCCCGCCTACTCTCCTGCACGCCAGATTCCAGCGCGCGCACCTCGATCGGTGCTGCGCACATCACTCAGACGCCGCTAAGGGGGCGGTCCTGCATCTCAGCCAGGGCCACCACGATCTGAGCATTAGCGAACGGCTTCGGCACCATGACGCTGTGCGGTACGCCATGAGAGCTCCAGTCATGCATGCTGTCGCCACTCACGTACACGATGGGCAGGTTTGGGTGCTTCTCCCTAGCGGCTCGGGCAATCTCCCACCCCTGGGGTCCAGCTCCGAGGTTGATGTCGGTCACCATCCCCGCGAGGCCGCTCTCCTGCTCGATAATGGAGACCGCGGCCCTGGCATCTTCGACGCTGATGACCCTATAGCCCGCCTCCTCCAGGGCTTCCCGGATCAGGTCTTGTACGAGAACCTCGTCCTCCACGAGTAGCACTGGCAGCTCGTTCATAGGCCGCTCATATCGCGCGCCGCAGCAACGACAGCGGAGCGCGGCTGCTCCATAGATGGGCGTCGCGAAGGGGAAGGGAGCAAAGCTGCTAGTCCGGGCCTGAAGCCGGAGCACGAACAGCACCGTGCCGAACGTAGTCGTCCGGCCGGTGGATGAGATCACCCATAGAGCATGCAGGATCCGACGGCAATAACATGTGTAACCTCGGGGAGCGCCGGCGCTCATGACCGGCGTTCGGGGTCGTGAGGATCGAGAGCTAGGTCCGCTCACCACCCGTAGGCGACCTTTGGAATGTCGCCTTTCGGATGCAGGGCACCATGGTCGAGCGGCTTCAGCCCGACAGCAACGAAGATGAGGCGTTTGAGGAGCTGGTCGGCGAGCTTGACCCGGCGCCCGAGGCCGAACGGTTGCGTAGAGCCTTGGGCATGGACCCTGAGCGGGGTTCGCGCGATCTGCCCGACCAGTGACACCAAAAAAAATAGAGAGAGGACCCTCACCTTCGTGCCGGTTTGATGCCAGCACGAGGTGAGGGTTCAGTGGTGTCAGGCGACCTTCTGCTTCGCCGCGCCAGCCTCGACCGCCGCCAGCAGGGTGTCGTTCGCAAGGTGCGAGTATCGCTGCGTGGACTGATAGCTGGCGTGACCCAGCACCTTTCCGACAGCGAACAGGTCGACGCCGTTGTTGACCATGAACGAGGCCGCTGAGTGCCGCAGATCGTGGATCCGCAGGCCGGGCAGCCTGGCCACCTTAATCGCGTGCTGCCACCCGTGCTTGATGGACACGAAGGGTTTGCGCGTCTTGGGGTTCGGCACCAACCAGGGGCAGTCCTCGAACCGCGGCAGCTTTTCCACGATCGCCACGGCAGCCGTCGACAGCGGCACGTGTCGCGACTTGCCGGTCTTACTCATGGGGATGAGCCAGACGCGCCGTTCGACATCGACGTGCTCCCATCGGGCGTCGAGAAGCTCGCGCACCCGAGCGCCCGTCAGGAGCAGCAGTCCCACGATGTGCTGCAGCTGCGGGTTCTGGGACGCCGCCACGGCCTTCTTTAGCCGGGCGGCTTCATCCGCTGTCAGGAAGCGTTCCCGAGCGTTGTTCAGAGGCTTTCGGGGAACGCCACGCGTCGGGTTCTTGTCGGAGCCTGGCACGTCCCAACGAGAGCCCAGCTCGAACGATCGGCCGAAGATGACCCTGATCTTTTCGACCGTAGCCGGGGCCAGGCCTTCGGCGCGCTTTTCGGCGAGCCACTGGGCGACAGCGCGGCTGTCGATGTCCGATAGCCGCACCTTGCCCCATTTCGGGAGTATGTGCCGGCGGATGTACATGGCGTTGGTCTTGAACGACCGCAGGTGCAGCTTGTCGTGGTCAAGGTGCATCTGCGCCAGATCGCGGTAGAGCGGCACGGACTTGGCGAGCGCCTTCTCCGCGCCCGGGTCGCCGCCCAGCACAATCTCGGACCGAAGCTTCTCCGCCGCCTTTCTCGCGTCGGAAAACTTGATGTCCTGATAGCGGCCGATCTTGTGCTGCTTCTGGCGTCCGGCTTGGTCCTCGTAGCGGAGGTAGTAGGTTTTACCGCCGGTGCAGCGGCATTCCAGTACGAAGCCGGTGATCGTCGCGTCGTAGTAGTCGGTCTTCTTGCGGCCCGGCTCGCACTGAGCGGTGGATGCGAACGCGTGGTCGAGTTTGGCTTTAGGCATGATGTCTCCTTTCAGGATTGGCGAGGGCGCGGGAGGGCAGCACGCAGACCGGCTGGCATCCCGAGACGCCCGGGAGGGGGGATGGATGGGGTGGGTACCGGGCGGCCCGGCGAGGGCCGTCACCGATCGCCGGCGGGGCAGCGTTGGGGTGCCGACTGGCAGGGGCGGCGACGCCGGAGCCGGCTCGACCTCGCCCAGCGCACCGTTCCGTCGGTTTCCCTAAGGGGCGGTGTGGTGGACTGCTGGCCAAACCCGGTGCCGGAGACGGTCCGCGCCCACGCGATCAGCGCACCGTTCCGAGCTCCCCCTGGGGGGCGGCGCGGTGAACTGCTGGCCTGCGGAGCGCCGGCCCTGGGCGGACCCTACCCGTCGCTAGCCGGAGGACTGGCGGTTGAACCCTCATGCAGCCTGTAGACCTGCGCCCCACGCGGGCCGTTGGTCCAGCACCACAGATGCTTGAGCGGGTCGTCCCCGTTGTGCCGATCGATCATCTCGAAGGCCCGCACCCGGCTGATCCGCGTTCGTGCCATAAGCTCGTGGGCGAGTTTCGTCTTGGTGCAGATGCCCTCGGTGATACAAGACTTGATCACTTCGATGATCGACGCCTGTGAAGTCGCCTCGACGCCCGCCCTCGGTTTTGGCACGCGATCGGCCTCAACCTCCCGGACCGACAGGAGGATGTCGGCGTACGAGAGACTCCGGTCGAGCGTGTAAGCGTATGTGGCGCTCAGGGCGTTGTTGCCGCGTGGCTTAATGTTCCTGAAGGTCACCACGCACTCGTTGGTGTCGGCGCGCTCTTCGTCTTGATCGATAACGTAAGCGCAGTCGGC
The DNA here is from genome assembly GCF_044236515.1 of Phenylobacterium sp. Classification (GTDB taxonomy): domain Bacteria; phylum Pseudomonadota; class Alphaproteobacteria; order Caulobacterales; family Caulobacteraceae; genus Phenylobacterium. Next base: position 13,676 of record NZ_JBIIGK010000030.1, on the reverse strand, counting down.
GTCGTCTCTTATGTCGGTTACCCCAGCGTAGATCGACTGCCCGTTCTCGTCTGGTTTCTTGTTCGTGTGAGCGAGGCCAATGACGGTGCCCCCTTTCATGACGAACCGACGGACGGTGGCCATGAACAAGCTGCAGTCTCGCTTGTCCATAACGTTCACAAACTTCTACGGTATCCAAGATAATGATCGTGTTTTTGGCGGAGCCGTCCTGAGCCATGCGGTCAAGTAGCTCCAGCAGTAGGCCAACTTTAAAGCCGAGATACCCCTCCACAATCAGGTGGAACCCGTACTCGTCTGCGAGTTCTTGTTTTGCAATTAGATTTCTCGGGTTGTCGTCCATGTTGAAGTAGTACGTTTTCCTGCCCGATATCCTTCCGAGCCTGAGACTCTTGAGCAGCAGGAAGAGAGTAATGAGCGTCTTCCCGGTACCGGGGGCGGCGAAAAAGAACGTCGCCTGTCCGAGCAACGCCAGTGCACCCAGCACGTAAACGTTGGCGACCAAGGCGGTGAGCAGCAGCTCCGAGCGCCCTTGCAATGAGTACCTGTCGAGGGGCGTACTCTCCTCGTCCGGCATTCCCTCGCCCTGACCCTCAGGATCAATGGTTTCGGTTTCAACCGTCGCGAAGGCGTCGTCCATGATCTGCGCCACGTCGCCGCCGCTGTCCTTGGCCATTTTGATCAGCGTGCCGATCGTCACAGGCTCCGCTACATCGCCGGAGAAGGACCTCCACTTGCGCTCCAGATCGCGCCGACCCGGGTAGTCGTGTCCCCGCGCACTCCAGCCGTCCGCCAAGTCCAGACCAGCGTTGCTGCCCTGGGTCTCGTGGTAGATGGCCATCAGGATCCGGAGCCAGTCGTCGTAGCCGCAGTTCGGGCTGATGTGATGGAGCAGGGCCTGCACCTTTGCGAGGTGAGCACCGCCGGCGTACACTTCCGGCGCCTCTCGCTCAGCCCCCGGCCGAGGCGGTGATCGTCCGTTGTGGGCGAAGACGGCGTCGACGAAGCCCTGATCGACTTCGGTAAGCCCACTCGCATTCGAAATGTTGCAGCGCTTCACCTTCCTGACGCCGCTAGGCGGCAAGTTGACCATGCTGCGGCAAGCCTTCACGTCGATGCGCTCCGGATGTCGCTTTCCGTCGTGCGAGTCCGACCTGATGAAGACGCCTTCGCCCAAGGTGAAGTAGTGGTGCTCGCCACGCTGGGTCTCGACGATCAACAAGGGCGGCGCGCAATGCCGCCGCTCAAGCTCCTTCAGCGCTGCTGTCGCCTCTGGAGAATCCGTATCGAGGACCAGCTGACGCTCGCCGATGATGGACCCAACGTCATCGGCTGGGCGCCGCCCCCAATGCTCCCGCACCGCCTCCTCACTGAGGCGATCAAGCCAAGGGTCCCAAGGAACGGCGGCCTTCTTCATCCCCGGCGGTCTGGGGATGACCTGCAGGCCGAATTGAAGCCAGCCAAGCGCGGCCTCCAGGCGGCTCTTGGAAGCCCAGGCTGCCCATTCCTGGGCCCGCTCGGTGACAGCGAGTGTAGGGGGCGGTGGGACAGAGGCCGGCCGCTGCTCCTCAGGCGGTACGGCTGCGCCGGGGGGGCGCTTGGGAGGCGGAACGGGTTTCCGCGGACTACTAGGTAGATTCGTGTTGGGCATGCGCCCTCCTCCACAACGAGCCCGACGGCTCTGTTGTCCGAGTGAGGTGCCATCACTTGCGGCAAGGCGCGGGGAACGTGACCGGCTCGGAATACCGGCTGTTCCATGCCAGGGAGGCGAACTTCCCTCGCGATTTTCCGAACATCGTTCGGCGACCAGGACAGGGACTGTCCAGATGTCGGGCCGAGATGTGGCAGACCGGATCGGGACGGTCAACATGCCGGTGCAATGGTTGAGGTTGCGACTGCTTCGGGGACGTTGATGCGGCGGCGACCTTCCGCCTTCAGCCCCCCTGACGATCATGGAGCAAAGGCGAATCGCACAACCATCGCTCTGTAGGTACGAAGCCGAGGAGCCCCGGATATAGGGTCCTCGGCTCGTTCCAACCTCAGCGGTCGCCGCCGCCGTCCGTCAGATACAGCTGACTGCGCCGCTTGCCCCATGTTCCGATCAGGAGCGGTCGGCGCCTCGACCTCAGCCAAGCCCCCGCGAGCAACACCACTATCCCGACCACGCCGAGAGTGACGAAGAAGGCTGTGGGCCACAGGCTCGCGGCTCCGAACACTGCCGCGACACCCAAGGCTGCAATTGTCTGAGGCAGTCGGGTGACGAGACAGACGAGTAGCGCAAGGCCGAGCGCGACCAGGAGACCGGTCAACGCCACCTTGAGGATCGCGAGGAGGAGGACGCCAGCCAGGATCAATATCAGCGCCTTTTTCACCGGTGCCTCCGGTCTTCCTCAGAGGCGAAGTGCGAGAGGCACAGGTAGTGGATCCCCAGCTCGGTCGCTGGGCCGTTCTCCACGAAGATGAAGGTGCGAACATCGCCGTTGCGCACGTAGGCGATCTCGAACCAGAAGCCGTGATCCTCAATCGACTGGTAGCTCGGCTCCTCGGCTTCTTCCCCCGTGATGGCGAAGCCGAGCTCATCATTGATCACCTCAGGGGTGTCGCCCCCTTCGACGACGACGAACCTGATGTCGTCGCCAAAGGGACGCTTCCGCTCGGCATCGAGTTGGCGTGCACGACGGCCGATCAGCGTGCGCAGGTCTGGGTCTAGGTCGGAGTTCTCCAGGGCCGCTTGGACAGCGGCGCGGTTGGGCAGCGAGAGCACGTTTGGGCTCCTTTCTGGCAAGAAAAAAGCCCCCACGACGGTGTCGCGAGAGCTCGGGCCGGGTTGGTTGGAGAGCCGCTCAGCGCGCGGCATCGGGGTTCTAAGTTTCTGTTTTGTTCTCTAGCGGCATCTGCCGGTCCGCCACCATCAGGCAGTTAAAGCGCAGGACGGAGTTGGTGTCAGGGTGATCCGCCACGAAGACGATCATGCCGAAATCGTCGGTAAGGACGTAGGCGAGTTCGAACCAGGCGCCGTGATCTTCCATCCACTCGAAGCCCGGCTGCTCTGCTTGATCGTAGGTGATGGGGAAGCCCACGACCGCATTGATGACCTCAGGCTTGTCGCCCGGTTGGACGATCACAAACCGGATGGTGTCATCGAGCGGACGTTCGCGCTCGACATCGAGCTGCCAGGCGCGGAGGCCGATCAGAGCGCGCAGCTCAGCGTCGAGTTGGTGGTTGGTCAGGACGGCAGTGATCGACTCCCGAGTTGAGATCGAGATCATCGCTAGGCTCCTTTCTGGACAAAGAAAAAGCCCCCGCGACGGTGGTCGCGAGGGCTCGGGTTGGGTCGGTGTTCGCGCGCCGGCGAGGGCGCTAGTGAAGGTGTTTAAGTCGATGCTTCCAAAGGTGCTTCATCTCAGGATGGCCACGGGATCAGGTGAGGGGCGATTCAGCAGCTAGTCTCCGACGAAGTCGCTGAACTCATATTCCTTCACCGAGCGAACGGAGCAGTCGTCCGGCGCGATAAGGGCCGTGACCGCGCTGGTTCGGAGCGCGCCAAAGCCGTTCTCCGCCCTGTATTCCATTACGATCATGGGAATGCTGGTCATCGTGGTGGCGCCCTTAAGCCTCATCTCGGTGTGGACGTGCTCAAAGGAGCGAGGGTTATGAAGCGAGCTTTTCACCTCCCGAACGAGCGCCGGAACCTGCCCACGCCAGTTGATGCAGCCTTGAACCTTCTCCTGGGCAGTAGCGATGTATAGGGCAAGCTCCCTCACCTCAGCCTCATCCTTCTGACGCTTCTGTTCTAGCCGGGCTTGTTCCGCCTTTTTCCGCTCGCGCTCCCGCTTCGCCGCGGCAGCTTTAGCCTCCTCTTTCGCACGGAGTGCACCAGCCTCAGCTTTTGCTTTCGCCTCAAGGGCCGCCTGTGGAGTGCGCTTGTAGGCAGCATCCGCACTGGACTGCAGCGAGCCCAACGCGAGGACAGCAGGTAGGCCCAAAAGATAGATGGCTACCCTCAAGCGGTTCCGAAGGCGGAGGAACACAGGGGGCGCCAACAGGGCCGCGACAACGGCCAGGCCCAAATTGGAGAGCCAGACTAGCGTCACATCGACACCGGCCTTGTAGTACTTGATGGCTAGGTCAATCGCGAAATAGACCAATAGCAAAAAGAAGGCGAACACAACCCATTGAGCGATGATGGCAACACCATTCACCGCCATGCGCAGAAATCTTTTCACAATATCCCCCAGTTCACAGCTTAACGACTCAGGAAGTTATCTTCCTCATCATATAAGATGCTCATTTCTCCGCGCTCTCTGCTGCAAGATCCTTTGCCTACAATCGAAACCAATCGACGCCCTCTGGTCGGCTAAGACCCTGCCGATCCTCTGGCGAGTATTATAATGCGTCGCATCAAAATGCACGGATGGTGTCCATCCTCTGGATGGATATTCGCCAGCTGTTTGGCCGAAACCTTCGGCGGCTACGATCCGACGCCGGGCTGACTCAGGCGTCGCTTGCGGAACGAATGGGCGTCGATCGGGCGCACGTGAGCAGTATGGAGCGGGGGCTCCAGAACGTTACCCTTCTGACGCTGTGGGAGGCCTCTCAGGCTATCGGCGTCTCGCCCGCGAGCTTACTTGGGGACGAGCCTCAGCTTCGGACCGGGCTCAATCAGCGAAGCAACACCAAGTTCTGACGTAGATCGCTCCGCGTTCCCCGACAGCTTTCGGCCAGCTAGCGTGCAACTAGCGCCAGAGCGGACACTGAGCTCGAGCCGACAACCATACCCTCGATGGGACGATCACTGCTCCTGTGGCTGTAGCACTCCTAGCCTCCGACCCCTCGCCCACACGCCAGTAAACCTTGCGCTGCCGACTGCCGACCTACGTCCGGATTTGTCGCGACGCGACGAGATGCCAGTCGCCTGGCAGCGACTCAAGGCATGCTTAGGGCAATGACGCACACGCCCCCCTCGTCAAGGAAGAACAGGCTAATTCCCGGGTGGATGGGTCGCCCTAAGCCGGCCGTTCCGTCGGAGCAGGAAATCCTGCGGCTGGTACGCACGCTTCGCTCGACCACATCGCTCTGCCGATTTGAGGCCGCCCGCGGCAACGAGGGCTTCACAGGCTCCTTCAGCTTTAACCCGGTCGAGCATCGTTCGTCGGCCTCAGACTTCATTGAGATTGCGCTGCGTACGGCGAGCTTCACGTTCTCGCCGGCCGATCCCAAGGGTTGGAGTTGGGGCGAGGCGTTGAAGGAGCTCGTCCACGTCACTGCCACCGAGACCACGGTCAAGGAGGGCCACCAGGAGAACGCGACCCAGGGCGCCACCGCCGCCTCCAAGAGCGAGTTGAGCGGCGAAGTTGGTGTTAAGCTGCCCCTCGTTGGCCAAGTTAAGGCTGGTGCCCGGCAGACCGCCGAGTTCGGGCGCTCAGCCGCGCGAACGGTGGGGCGTGCAATCGAGGCTACCCGGGTGATCACCCGCCGCTGGGCTGAGATTCACCGCCGGGGTGACGACTTCGAACTTAGGCTCGGCTCGCCGGGCGGCGAAGACCTCGTCCGCCTCAACGCGGATATGGATCGGATCGGCGTCCTGCAGTCGGACGAGCCCTCATCCGCCGATCTGGAGTCGATCTCTGTGACCATGCGGCTCCAGTACAAGGGGCCGCTGGACCACGCCCTGCGGTTTAGGGAGGCTAGTGGCAGCTGGTCTCGGCTGGTTGATACTCGCGCTAAGCAGGCGGTGGCCGAACTGATGTTCGCGAAGTTCGTCAGGCCCGCCCACAAGCCGCTCCGCCTGTGGCCGAGGAGGCCTGTATGACGAGCGCCTCCGAAGCGGTGTTCGCCTCGCAGGTCCGCGCTTTGGCCGGCGCCGACAACCCCACCTTCGCCGACGCAGTTCGGCTGTCAGGCCTCGATCCGAGATATGACTTCCGTCACGCCGATCTCTCCGGGGTCGATCTGCGGGGCCAAGATCTCAGCGCGTTCGACCTTTCGCACGCCGTGCTCGACTATGCGCGCGTATTGGGCACGCGGTTCAACCGGACGGTCTCCCGCAAGCAACTCCGCCGAGCAATCCGCACGGCGCGGGCGATGGCGGTTTTGGTGGGCGAACACCTGCTGGACGATGAGGCGTTAATCGCCCAGCGGCTCGGCGTCGAGGTTTACGTCCCCCGCGGCCTGAACGAAGCCCTCCGGCGCTCCGAGAGAGACCGTGAGCGCCGCCTGCAGCGTACCGGCGCATTTATCGGTGACAACTCCGACCTTGTGCGCCGGCGTCTTGCCCAGGCCATGAAGGTGGCCACGCCCGCGCACGGCGTGTCCTTTGTAATCGCCGAGCCGGAGACCGACTTCGACTTTGATGCGCTGGGTGCAGTGACGAACGCGCTAGAGCGGCGGTCTCTTCGGCCATTCGTGTTCCTTCTGCCTCATCTCATGGCGACGGAGGCGAGCGGCTTGGGTGTGGTTCGCGCGCGCGTCAGGGGCTTCAACGCCGACAACCTGATCAACTTCGCGGCGCCCGAAGTGGACCGGTCTCAGGGCCAAGTCCGCAATCCCGCCCGACTCGCCCAACAGTCCTTGGCCGACCTCGCGAAGACCCTCGACTTCCTGCTCGCTCTGTCGGCCGCGACGATGGTCTTCCGAACCGGCGGACTTCGCGGACGCATCCTGCACGAGGAGGGTCATCCATGGCTGGTGCGTGGCGCCCGCCGGGGACACGAGAACCTTGCAACAACGATCATCAGGGCAGTCGAAGAGGCGCAGCCGCGCGGTGGATACGGCCACCTCAGACGCGGAGTGTTGCTGCGAGAGGATGTCATGGATCCGGACCTACCGACCCGTATCGCCGGCGGGTTCGGCGCGCGAGCGGCCGCGGTCGAAGTGGGCACATTCCCCCGTCGCGAAGACGACGACTTCCACTTCTATGCCCTGTCCGGCCCCCCGCGGAGCAACGTCTGGCGGGCGTTCGCTAGCAGGGGCTATAGCAACTGACTGACACGTAAAATGAAGTTGTCCCCTCCCCGAGACGGGCCGCGAAGCCTCGCAGCGGGTTAGGGCGTAGCTTCCTGTGCAGCTTGGATCCCTCGCTCGATCTTGGCGGTGAGGACGAACAAGAACTGTCCCAACGCCTCCGCGAATTCCACCGACTGCCGCGCCTCGTCATGCGTGACATGAGGCTCTTCGTCGTCCGCATGACGAGGCCGGTTCGACCCGAGCCGCACTTCATGAGCCCAATTGGCCATCCCCTGGGTAAGCATGTTCTTGGTCACGGCCTCATCGATGCGAGCGTAGAGTGACCCTTCACGTAGCCCGAGATGCTTTAGCATGGCGTCTACAGCGCTCCCCGCCAGCATGGCTGCGGCGTCCGGTGCATGCAGCGTCTCGTACGCCTGTTGAAGGTACCGGCGCGGTCTTTCAGGAAGGTCCTCATGGGCTTCGGGAGGGGACGGGTATAGCGCGATGGCCGTTGGCGCGCCGGTGTTGTTCTCGGCCGGGCTACCCTGGGCAGCCACCACTGAGCCACAGGTTGTGCAAACGTAAGCTGCCCAGCGGCCCATCGGGCCGCCGTCTGCACGTGAGGTCGGCTGGTCTGACCTCCAGACGCGGTTGAGGGTCGGATTGGCCACGGCGCAATGTGGGCACCGCGCCACTCCGATGAGCTGGTCTGTTAGTCTCATGCACCAATTGGAACCGCACCAGGCACGTTGGGCAAGCTCTCACGTCGCTGCGGGGCTGGCTGATCGAAAGCGCCTCCTTCGAGCGGACCTCCTGGACATCCGCTACTATGCGTCCGCAACTGGTGAGAGGCCGATTCCTTGCGGAAGGCACACCCAGCTGGGACCCACCGTGCAACCACGTGGAGGGCTTGTCGGGCCGGGAACGTCGCGCTTGCCTGCCGGAAGGGGTGGTGCCGCCAGGGTGACTCGAACACCCGACCTACGCATTACGAATGCGCCGCTCTACCGGCTGAGCTATGGCGGCCCAGGAGGCGGCGGGAGGGCCCGTCGCCTGGGAGGCGCCTATTTAGCGGCTCTCGGTCCGCTCGCCAAGCGCCGCGCGCTCACCAAGTGAACCCCCGGCGCGCCGGGGGGCTTTGCTGAAGCCGGCAATGGTTCGTGCAGCAAAACATCTCGCGGTTGAAGTAACCCCGAACGAGTGATCTACGTGCGCCAAGGTCGCCGGCAAGGCCGACCGCAGCCCTCTCGAAAAAAGGGCGCGCGCCATCGGCGCACATCAGGGTGGAACGGAGCCGTCGGTGAGCCAGGACAGTACGCAGCGTGGCGGATTCAGACGGTCACGGGCCTGATCGAGCCAGGCGAGCTCGGCCCCACGCTGATGCACGAGCACCTGCTGATCGACATCCGGCCGCCGCCGATGCGCATGGCCATGGCGGTCGAGGACGAAGAGCCCGTCCAGGCCTGCGACTGTTTCAAGCTGACCTGGGGCCAGAAGTCGCTGGCCAGCAACCGGCGGCTGGACCAGCCGGACATCATCCTGGCCGAGCTCTCGGAAATGCACGCGGCCGGCGGCCGGGCGCTGGTCGAGCTGACGGTCGGCGGTCTGCGTCCTGACCCGAACGGGCTGGCGGCGCTGTCGCAGAAATCCGGCGTCCACGTGGTGATGGGCTGCGGCCACTATGTCGAGGCCTATCAGGACGAGGCGAACGCCAACCGCAGCGCCGACGATTTCGCCCGTGAGATGATCGAGCAGCTGACCGTCGGCGCCTGGGGCACCGAGGTGAAGGCCGGGATCATCGGCGAGATCGGCTGCCAGGCGCCGTGGACGCCGCAGGAGCGGCGGGTCATGCAGGGCGCGCTGACGGCCCAGGCCGAGACCGGCGCGGCGGTGAACGCCCACCCGGGCCGTTCGCCGGACCAGCCGTTCGAACTGGCCGCCTATGTGCGCGAGTTCGGAGCGCCGGCCGATCGGTTCATCATCAGCCACCTCGACCGGACCTTCAGCGATCTCGACCAGTACCTGCGCCTGGCGGACACCGGCGTCGTCATCGAACTCGACCTCTTCGGGCTTGAGGTCACCAACTATTATCTCAACCCGGACATCGACCTGCCCAACGACGGGGCGCGGCTGAAGCTGATCCGCGGGATGATCGAGCGCGGCCACCTGGAGCGCATCGTCATCAGCCACGACATCTGCACCCGCAACCGGCTCTGCCATTACGGCGGCCACGGCTATCAGCACATCTTCGCCAACATCGTGCCGCTGATGCTGCGGCGCGGCTTCGACCAGGCCGAGATCGACGCCCTGCTGGTCGGCAATCCCGCCCGGCTGCTGACGTTCCGGTAGGCCGATGAGCGAGACCCAGACCGCAAGCCGGGCCTCGGCGCCGGCGCTGGAGGCCGGCGCGCCGCTGCAGGCGTGGCTGCTCGCCCTGTTCCTGACCGCCTGCTACACCCTGTCGCTGATCGACCGCTTCATCCTGGCCTACGTCGCCGAGCCGATGAAGCTCGAGCTTGGCCTCAGCGACTTCCAGGTCGGGCTGATCCAGGGCTTCGCCTTTTCGATCACCTATGCCGTCGTGGGCCTGCCGCTCGGCTGGGCGGTCGACCGGTTCTCGCGCACCAAGCTGATCGCCGGGGCCGTCGCGTTCTGGAGCGTGATGACGATGCTGTGCGGCACGGCCCGCGGCTTCGTCAGCCTGATCGCGGCGCGGATCGGGGTGGGCGGCGGGGAGGCGGTGCTGACCCCGGCCTCCTATTCGATCATGGCCGACGCCTTCCCGCGCCGGCAGCTGCCGGTCGCCTCGACGCTCTATTCGCTGGGCCCGACGTTCGCCACGGCGCTGGCCGCGGCCCTGTCGGGCGCGGTGCTGACGGCGGCCGGGACCGACGGGCAGATCACCCTGCCGCTGTTCGGGGCGGTGTCGGGCTGGCGGGCGGTGTTGATCACCGCCGGCGCGCCGGGGCTGCTGCTGGCGCTGGTCGCCTTCTTCTGGCGCGACCCCTCGCGGACGAAGAAGGTGGCGGCGGCGGAGGCCGGCAGCCTGGTCGGCTTCATGCGCCAGCACGCCGGGACCCACGTGACCTTCATGTTCGTCGGCATGCTGCCGGTTCTCGGCGGCTATGCGCTGAGCGCCTGGAACCCGGTGGTGCTGAAGCGCGAATTCGGCTGGAGCCCGGCCGAGGTCGGCGCGGCGCTGGGGACCGTCGGCCTGGTGTGCGGCCTGGCGGGCAGCCTGATCGGCGGGGCGGCGCTGACCTGGTGCATGCGCAAGAACCGGCCCGAATACGTGCTGATGGTCGGCGCCACGGCCCAGGCGGTGCTGGCGTTCTGCGGCCTGACGGCGCCGTTCGCCCAGTCCGGGGGCCAGTTCGTGGCCCTGGTCGCCCTGGCGGCGGTGACGACGCCGCTGATGTTCATGCTGGGCCCGACGTTCCTGCAGCTGATCACCCCGCGCGAGTTGCGCGGTCGGGCGACGGCCCTGTCGCTGTTCGTCAAGATCGGCATCGGCGCCGGGGCAGGCCCGGCCCTGGTCGGGGCGGTGAACACCTTCGTCTTCGCCGAACGGGAAGTGGCGCTGTCGCTGGGCTGCGTGATCGGCGCGGCCGGGCTGATCGGGGCCGTCGCCTTCGTGCTGCTGGTGCGGCCGATCGGCAACTACCTGCGCCACGCGCCGCACATGCAGCCGGAGGCGCTGGGCCGTTAGGTCGACTTGCCGGCGCGGGAGGCGCCGGCGAGGCGTCTCCGCGGCTGGGCGGCGCGCGGGCTGGGGGGCGTCGGGGCCGGCGGCGGCTCGTCGTCCGGCAGCGGGTCGGCGTCGAGCGGATAGAGCACCGGCGGCAGTCCGTCCGCCCCAAGGAAGGCGGCGGAGTCGGCGTAGGACAGCGGCAATTCCGGCAGCTCCGGCAGGCCGCGCTCGCGGCGCTCGTGGCGCGGGTGGATCAGCTCGCCCGTCTCCGCGAAGGTCGCCACCAGCCGGGCCCAATCGGAGGCGTGATAGGCGAAGGCGCGTCCCTCCGGATCGAGGTCGGACCAGTCCGGCTCGGGCGGGGCGCTCATGCCGCGGGCCATCCAGACGCGGGCCTCGTCCGGCCGGCCTCCGGCGTAGGCGACGCGGGCCATCAGGCCGGCGATGCGGGCCGTGACCGGCTGGCCGTCGAGGGCCCGGGCGGCTTCGGCGGCGAGGTCGACCCCCCCGGTGTTCGGGCGGCCGGCGATCAGCGCCTGCTCGACATTGAGGATCAGGCTTTCGCGGTGGGCAGGATTGTGCGCGGCGAGGTCCAGCAGGCGCTGGGCGCGCGCCTTCGGCGTCTCGTCGGTCCGCAGGTCGCGCCAGGCGAGGAACAGGGCCGGGTGCGGGGCGGCCTTCCAGGCGGCTTCGATGGTCGCGGCGGCGCGGGCGGTCTTGCCTTCCTTGGCCAACAGGCGGGCGGCCATCACGACGCCGGGGGCGAAGCCCGGCTGCAGCTTGGCGGCCTCGACGGCGCAGTCGAGGGCCTGGGCGCGGGCCTTGGGCTCGGCGGCGTGTTCCAGCCGGGCGGCCTTGGCGGCCAGCAGGGCGGCGCGGGCGCGGTCGGCGACCAGGGGGCTGACCACCTTGCGGTCGAGGGCGCTGCGGACCAGAGCCAGGGCGGCGTCCCAGTCGCCGGCTTCCAACCGCGCTTCGAGCAGGGCGCGCCAGGCCCATCTGGCGGTGCGGGCGAGACCGAACGCCGCTTCGGCGTGGGTAAGGGCCGCCTCGCGGTCGCCCTGGGCGAGGGCGAGCTGCATTAGACCCTTGTGGGCCGCGAGGCGCATTTCCGGCGCATCGAGCATGGCGCCGTAGGCCAGGCGGGCGGCGGCGGGATCGCCGGCGGCCTCGGCCGCCTGGGCGGCGAGGATGCGGGTCAGGGCGGGGGAATCCGGGGCGAGGTCGGCGGCCTTGCCGGCCAGCCGGCGGGCCTCCGAGCCGTCGCCGGCCGCGGCGGCGAGGAAGCCGCGGGCCAGCACCTCGTCGGCCTGACGGCGGCGGGCGACGGCGCGGGCGCGTTCGGCGCGTTCAGGCGCCTCGAGGATCCAGATCAGGGTCCGCCAGATCAGCACGGCGACGAGGGCCCCGAGCCCGGCGATCAGGACAGCCGCCGCAGCCGTGGTGTCGGCGCGCCAGCCGAGCCAAGTCAGGCTGGCGCGGCCGGGATCGCCGGTCAGGGCGAGGACGGCGACGGCGGCGGCCAGGACCAGAAAGACGACGAGGGCGGTGCGGATCATGCGGCGGGCTCGGCGCTGTCGCGCGCCTGGCGCAGGGCGCGCATGGCCCGGGCCCGCAGGGCGGCGGCGCGGCGGTCGATCTCGGCCCGGCGCTCGGCCCCGGCGCGCCAGGGCGCCATCGCCTCGCGGGCCGGCTCCGGCAGGCGGTCGAGGGTGCGCAGGGCGGCGGGCAGGTCGCCGTCGGCGATCAGCCGCTCGGCGCGGGCCAGGCGGGCGTCGGGACCGTCGCCGGTCGTCTCGGCGACCCGACGGACGGAGATGATCCGCGACACGGCGTGGGCGATACGCGCCGACAGCGCCGCCCCCTCCCCCGGCGCACGGGCGGCGGCGGCGGCGCGGGCGGCGTAGTCGGGGAAGCTGGCGGCCAGGGCGGCGCGGGTCGGGGCCCCGGTCTGGGACAGCGGGATCAGCCCGGCGAGCTCCGGCGCGTCAGGGGCGACCTCGCGCAGGGCCGCGAGATCCTCGGCGAAGGGCGCGGAGCCTTGCGTCGCCTCGATCAGGGCGGCGGCGGCCAGGGCGGCCGAGGCGGCCGCGCGCCAGGCCTTTTCCTGGTCTTCGAGGGCGGCGACGCGGGCGTTGAGGCGGGCGACGTCGCCGGAGGCGTCCGGCGCCGGCTCGACGGCGTCGGCGGTCGGGGTCGGGGCGAGGGCGTCGGCGGCGGTGGAATGGAAGAGCCCGGCCCCGGCGGGCTCGGGCCGGGCGGCCAGCATCCGCGGCGCGAGGATGGTCGCCGCGACGCCGAGCGCCGCGCACAGCGCCCCAACGGCGGCCAGCCGCCAGGCGTCGGCGCGGCCACGCCGGCGGTAGCGGGCCGGGTCCTTCGGCGGTTCGAGCGCAGGCGGAACGGCGGTCATCGAGTCAGGGCTGGCGGTCGATGAGATTGAGCAGGGCGCCCTCCAGCGGCATCGGCGGATAGGCGCGGGCGGCGAGCGGCGTGCGGGCCAGGGGCTTGATCACCGCCTTTGAGAGGCCGAGCGCCCGCAGCTGCCGGGCCGGCCGGCCCTTCAACAGCCGGGCCAGGGCCTGGGCGCCGCGCGGCGAATGCAGCAGGGCGACGTCAGCGGTCTTCAGGCGCTCGACCTCCTCATCGCTCAGGGCCACCGGGGCGGTTTCGTAGAGGACGAGGCGGCGAGCCTCGACGCCGAGCCGCTCCAGGGCCCCAGAGAGGTCGCCGGCCGGCTCGGCGGCCCCAGGATGCAGCACGACGCCGCGCAGCTCGTTGCGTCGCGCGCCGATCCCCTCGGCCAGGGCGTCGACGTCGCCGTCGGCCGACAGCACGGTGCGGAAGCCGACGCCGCGGGCCGCTTGGGCCGTGGCGGCGCCGACAGCGAACACCTTCAGCGTCCGCTCCGGACTCTTGTCGGCGAAGGCGCGGACGCCGTTGGCGCTGGTGAAGGCCAGGGCGACGACGCCGTCGAGGTCGATGCGTACGTCGTCCAGAGGCTGCATGGCCAGGAGCGGGGCGACCAGGGCCTCGTGGC
>NZ_JBIIGK010000143.1:0-7784 GCF_044236515.1 Phenylobacterium sp. | reverse complement strand
GTCTGGGCGACGACCGCCGGCGCGCCCGGATTGACGTGATCGCCGCGGCCGTCCTGACCGACGCGGTATCGCTGGATCACCTGGCCGGCGACCTCGACCTCGATCACGTCCGGCTTCGGGCCGCGGAAGGCGAAGGGCGCGGGGGCGCCGCCGGCGTCCGGGACGACGAACGGCTTTCCGACGAGGCGGCCCAGCAGGCCGGCGTCCGCGCCGGCGGAGGCGGGGGAGGCGGCGAGCAGCGCGGCGGCGAGGGCGGCAAATCTCAGGATACGCATGACGCCGGACAGGCTGGCCGCCGGGGCCCCGGGGCGTCAAGGGCCCGGGTGTTGACGTTTCGACAACACCACCTCGACCTTTCACACCTCCCGCAGCCCGGCCAAACCGGAAAGTCTTCCGGGAACAGAGCAGCCGACGCCAAAAGCCGCGCGGCAACAGGGGAGTTCAACCAAATGGCCAACCTCAAACGTCACCGCCTGCTCGCAGGCGCGGCCGCCGGCGTGCTCGCCGGCCTCATCGGCACCTCGACCTTCGCGCAGGAGGACGCCTCCGCCGAAGTCTCCGAACTGGTCGTCACCGCGACGCGGCAATCGGTGCAGCTCGGCCGCGTGCCGCTGTCGATCAGCGCCTTCACCCAGGAGGCGATGGATCGCAAGGGCATCCGCGACATCCGCGACATCGCCCTGCAGACTCCGGGTGTCGACATCCCCGTCGATACCGGCCGCCAAGCGGTTCAGCGGATCGCCATCCGCGGCATCGAGTCCACGGCCGGCGCGGCGACGGCCGCGGTCTACATCGACGACACGCCGATCCAGGCCCGGAACGCTTCGATCAACTACGCCGGCAGCACCATCCCGTTCATCTTCGACCTGGAGCGCGTTGAAGTGCTGCGCGGGCCGCAGGGCACCCTGTTCGGCGCCAGCTCGCAGGGCGGCGCGATCCGCTTCATCACCCCGACGCCGAGCCTGACCGACTACAGCGTCCTGGCCCGTGCCCGGGCCAGCATCGTCGAGGACGGCGACCCGAGCTACGAAATCGGCGTGGCGGTCGGCGGGCCGATCATCCGCGACAAGCTCGGCTTCCGCGCCAGCATCCAGCAGCGCAACGAAGGCGGCTGGATCGATCGCCAGAGCTGGCAGAACCCGGCCGACCGGGAGAAGAACAGCAACTCCTCGGAAGCCTCGATCTTCCGCGGCGTGCTGAACTTCGCGCCGACCGACTGGCTGTCAATCCAGCCCAGCATCTTCTACCAGAACGTCAAGACGAACGACCGGCCGGCGCTCTACACCGTCTGCCCGCCGACCATCGCCCTGCAGCCGTCGCTGAGCCCGTGCCCACTCGGCCCGGCCAACCCCGACAAGGGCAACTTCATCAGCTATGCGACCCTGCCGCAGCCGGGCAGCGACAAGTTCTACCTGCCGGCCCTGAAGGTGACCGCCGAGGCCGGCCCCGTCACCCTGACCGCCGTCGGCTCGTACTTCTATCGCCACGTGAACCAGGTGAACGACGCGATCCACAACAACGACCGCGTGTCGCTGGGCGCCGACTGGCTCTATCCGGTGATCGCCGGCCGCCAGCTGTTCACCTACCAGAACCCGGACGCCGAGCAGCGCCTGCAAACCCAGGAGTTCCGCGCCTCGAGCTCGGACCCGGAAGCGCGCCTGCGCTGGACGGCAGGCGTCTATCACTCGCGCAGCTCGCTGAAGTCGGACGTGCCGATCAGTTCGGCCCACTATCCGGACGCCTATCGCATCCGCTTCGGCCGGCCCCTGCCGGCCGCCCCGTTCATGGTCGACGGCATCCACCGCTACTACGGCAACGAGAACACCATCGAGAAAACCACGGCGGTGTTCGGCAACGTCGACTTCAAGGTGATCGACACCCTGACGGTCAGCGTCGGCGGCCGCTACTCCAAGGACACCCTCGATTTCGATATCATCGAGCGCGGCGTCTCCTACACGGGCGGCGTGGCCACGGCGGCCGGCTCGCTGAAGGATACCCCGTTCACGCCGCGCGTCGCCATCTCGTGGCAACAGAGCGAAGAGACCCTGGTCTACGGTTCGTGGGCCAAGGGCTACCGGACCGGCGGCGTCAACAAGGCCGTGCCGGACATCTGCGAGGCCGACCTGCAGGTTCTGGGGATCAGGGGCGGCAACACCTACGACTCCGACACGACCAGCAGCTACGAGCTGGGCGTGAAGAGCTCGGTGCTCGACCGTCGGCTGTCGTTCCAGGCCTCGGTGTTCCACACCAAGTGGAACAATATCCAGCAGCAGATCCGCCTTCCCTGCGCCTTCAGCCTGGTGGCCAACACCGCCTCGGCGATCAGCAAGGGCGGCGACATCAACGTCAGCTTCCGGGTGACGGACGGCCTGACGCTGAACGCCGCGGTCGGCTACACGGACGCCTACTACACCGACACCATCATCGTCGGCACGGCGCCGCTGGTGTTCGAAGGCCAGACGCTGGGCGCCACGCCGTGGACCGTGAACCTGTCGGCCGACTACCGCTTCACGGTGATGGGCGACCGCGAGGCTTTCGCCCGCGTCCAGTACAGCTCGAAGAGCGCCAACAACGGTCCGTTCCCGCACCAGAACCCGCCTTCGTCGGTCTATGACCCGACGCGGACGGAGGGGACCTACGCGGCCTCGCAGCTCGACATTCGCGCCGGCGTCGACCTGACTCCGGAGGTGACCCTGGAAGCCTATGTCGAAAATGCGCTGAACAATGTCTCCTGGGTCGGCAACGCCCCCTACTACCAGCGCGGTCCGCTCTGGCTCGGCGCCGCGGCCAAACCGCGTGTGTTTGGCCTTCAGGCAACCTATCGTTATTAATACGGTAAAGGGGAGAGGGTGAGCGCCCTCTCCCCAAGTATTCGGGGAGGGTGGGATGAAGGTCATTCATGGAATCTGGGCGGCTGCTCTATGCGCCGCTGCCACGTCCGCGGCGGCCCAGCCGGCGGCGGGTTACGCGGACCTGATCCTGACCAACGCCAAGGTGGTCACGGTCGACCCCAACGAGACGATCGCCCAAGCCGTCGCGGTCAACGGCAACCGCATCTCCGCGGTCGGCTCGGCCGCCGAGATCGCCGCCTGGCGCGGCCCGGGCACCAAGGTGCTCGACATGAAGGGCAAGACGGTGCTGCCCGGCTTCATCGACGGCCATTCGCACGTCGCCGGCATGGCCCTGGTCGAGGCCCAGTTCATCAACATCCAGGCCCCGCCGCTGAAGGACGCCAACGCGATCATCGCGGTGCTGAAGGCCAAGGCCGCCACCCTGCCCAAGGGCGCCTGGCTGATCGGTCAGGGCACCTACAACCAGCTGATGCCGACCCGCGAGCAGCTGGACGCGGCATTCCCCGACAACCCGGTCGAGCTCATGTGGAGCAACCACGACCACCTGATCAACCACAAGGCCGCGATGGAACTGGGCCTGGGCAAGGACGCCCCGGACCCGGGCGGGCGCGGCATCTTCGAGCGGACGAAGGACGGCGAAGTGGCCATCGCCCGCGACGCCGACGTCAAATGGGTGCGCAAGCCCCAGACCTACGAAGAAATGAAGTCCGCGGTGCGGATGATCCTCGACGACTTCTATCTGAAGAAGGGGGTCACCACCGTCTACGACATGTCGGAACCGCCGACGTTCCGCGCCTACCAGGACCTCTACCAGGAGGGCAAGCTGCCCACCCGGGTGCTGATGGAGCCGCGGCCGAGCGTGCCGGGCCGTGAGATCCCGATGCAGCTCAGCGACATCCTGAGCACCGGCGTCCGCCAGGGCTTTGGGGACGACTACCTGGCCATGGGCGCACTGAAGACCATGACCGACGGGGTGTGGGGCACCACAGCCTACGTCTGGAAGCCGTTCTGGAACGGCTCGGGCACCACCTGGATGCCGAACAATACGGGCAAGACCAACTGGCCCTCGCAGGAAGAGTTCAACACCTTCATCAAGTCCGCCCACGACGCCGGCTGGCAGATCCAGGTCCACGCCAACGGCGACCGCGGCCAAGACATGGTGCTCGACGCCTACGAGGCCGCCCAGCGCGCCAATCCGCGGGCCGACGCGCGCCACCGGATCGAGCACTTCGGCCACTTCCTGACCCAGGACCCGGAACGGACCCGGCAACGCCTCGCCCGGATGGTGCAGGACAAGGTGATCGCCTCGCTGCAGGTCGCCTTCCTGTGGCGGCTGACGGACACCAACGTCCTCGAGCCGGACGTGAAGTTCTTCCCGATCCGCACCCTGCTGAACGAGGGCATCCGCCTGTCCGGCGGGGTCGACACGATCGGCACGCAGAACTACGCGACCCCGCCGATCTTCTCGATCAGCCGCGCCGTCCGCCGCGACACCAAGTACGGCAAGGTGGTGCAGCCCCAGGAGGCCGCGACCGTCATGGAGGGAATCAAGCTCTTCACGATCTGGCCGGCCTATGCCGGGTTCATCGAAAAGACCCGCGGCAGCGTCGAGGTGGGCAAGCTCGCCGACCTGATCGTCATGTCCGAAGACCCCCTCACTGTCGGCGCCAAGCGCCTCCCCGACATCCAGGTCGACATGACCATCTTGGATGGGAAGCTCGTGTACGAAAGAAAGGCCGGCAAATGACCTCTCGACGCATGCTCCTGGCCGCCGCCGCGGCGGCGGCCCTGTCGACCCCGGCGCTGGCCCAGCCGGCCCACGGCTACGCCGACTTGCTGGTCACCAACGGCAAGGTGGTCACCGTCGACGCCGCCGGGCGGATCGCCACCACCGTGGCCGTGCGCGGCGAGCGCATCGTCGCCGTCGGCGACGCCCAGTCGCTGGCCGACTGGCGCGGGCCGAACACCAAGGTCATCGATGTCGGTGGCAAGACGGTGCTGCCGGGCTTCATCGACTCCCACTCGCACATCGCGGGCATGGCCAAGGTCGAGGCGCTGAACGTCAACATCCAGGTGCCGCCGCTGAAGGACGCCAACGCCATCGTCGAGGTCCTGAAGGCCAAGGCGGCGACGCTGCCGAAGGGGACATGGATCGTCGGGCAGGGCACCTACAACCAGGTGATGCCGACGCGCGAACAGCTCGACAAGGCGCTGCCCGACCATCCGGTCGAGCTGCAGTGGAGCGTCCACGATCACCTGATCAACCACCGCGCGGCGATGGAGATGGGCCTGACCAAGGACTATCCGGATCCGGACGGCATGGGCCGCTACGAGCGGACCAAGAGCGGCGAGGTGGCGATCATCCGCGATGCGCCGGCCCCCTGGCCGAAGCGGCGCGAGCTGACGGAGGCGGAGAACAAGGAAGGCGTCCGCGCGATCCTCGAGGACTTCTACCTCAAGAAGGGCGTCACCACCGTCTACGACCACGCCGACGCGCTGACGGTCAAAGCCTACCAAGAACTACAGGACGAGGGCCGTCTGCCGACCCGCATCCGCATCAGCTACATGGTGCGCAGCGAGCCGCAGCTCGACGCCATCCTGCGAACCGGCCTTCGGACCGGCCTCGGCGACGACTGGATCAAGATGGGCTCCATCAAGTTCATCGCCGACGGCGTGTGGGGCACCACGGCCTATGTCTGGAAGCCGTTCTGGAACGGCTCGGGCACCACCTGGATCCCCAACAACGTCGGCGGCACGGCCTATACGCAGGAGTCGCTGAACAAGCAGGTTCTGGCGGCCCACCAGGCCGGCTGGCAGATCCAGATCCACGCCAACGGCGACCGCGCGCAGGATATGGTCCTGACCGCCTACGAGAACGCCCAGAAGGTCACGCCCCGCAAGGACGCGCGCCACCGGATCGAGCACTTCGGCCACTTCCTGACCCAAGACCCGCAACGCACGGACGAGCGCCTGCGGCGGATGGTGCAGGACGGGATCATTCCTTCGCCGCAGTCGGCGTTCCTATGGCGGCTGACCGACGTCAACGTCAAAGAGCCGGACGTGAAGTTCTTCGCCCTGCGGACGCTGATCGACCGTGGGCTGAAGCCGATCGGCGGCGTCGACACCGTCGGCACGCAGAACTTCGCCACGCCGCCGATCTTCTCGATCTCGCGCGCTGTGCGGCGCGACACCAAGTTCGGCACGGTGGTCCAGCCTGAAGAGGCGATCACCCCGATGGAGGCCATCAAGATGTTCACCATCTGGGCTGCCGAGGCCGGCTTCCTGGAGGACAGCCGCGGCAGCATCGAGCCGGGCA
The DNA here is from genome assembly GCF_044236515.1 of Phenylobacterium sp. GTDB lineage: Bacteria > Pseudomonadota > Alphaproteobacteria > Caulobacterales > Caulobacteraceae > Phenylobacterium. The sequence goes on along the minus strand of NZ_JBIIGK010000143.1, from coordinate 1,616 downwards.
AGCTGGCCGACATGGTGGTGATGTCGCAAGATCCGCTGACCGTCGGGAAGGACAAGCTTCCCGACACGGCGGTCGCCATGACGATCCTCGGCGGCAAGGTCGCCTATCAGGCTCCGTAAGCTTACCCGGGCGCGATCGGTGACCAAAAAACACCGATCGCGAACGACTTATCATCTTTGAATCCGAGCGCGCCTGGGACACCAAGCAGCGCCTTTCGACGAGTCCGCCGTGCCCCTTCGACCGCTCCTTCCGGCCGTTTCCGACACGCCCGCCGCCGCCGCGCCGGGGCGCCGCGACGTGCTCGCCGGGCTCGCCGGCGCCGGCCTGGCGCTGAGCGCCTGCCAACCCAAGGTCGACATCCGGAAAAGCGGCGGGTTCGTGGTCGGCTCGACCGCCACCGGCGTGCCGTTCAGCTTCCTCGACGTGCGCACCAATGGGCTGACCGGCGCCATGGTCGACATCGCCAAGGCGGTCGCCGCCGAGGCGGGGTTCCCGGTCGAGATGCAGGTCTCCTCGTTCTCGGCCCTGATCCCGTCGCTGACGGCGCGCAAGATCGACATCATCGCGGCGGCCATGCTGCGGACGCCGGAGCGGGAGAAGGTCGTCGACTTCAGCACCCCGGTCTACGCCTACGGCGGGGCCATCGTCGCGCCGGTCGCCGAAGCCGGCCGCTTCAACAGCCTTCAGCAGCTGAAGGGTCTGCGGGTCGGCGCCCAGGTCGGCACCCGGTTCGTCGACCAGCTCGACGCCGCCGGCGTCGAGGGGCTCAAGACCTACGACAGCCTGGCGGACATCCTGCGCGACCTGCGCCTTGGCCGCCTGGACATCGCCTACGGCGACGAGCCGATCATCCGCTACTACCTGCGGGTCACCCGCAGCGAGACCCTCGCCATCGCCGCCGGCTACCGGCCGGCGGAACTGGAGGAGGTGGGTCTCATCGTTCGCAAGGGGGAGGTTGAACTGCTCAAGCGTCTGAACGCCGCCATCGGCCGGATCAAGGCGACGAAGATCGCCGAGGTCCTTCGGACCTGGGGTCTCTGAGATGCCCGAGGATTTCTTCGCCCGCTCGATCGAGTTCCTTCCGCTGCTGCTGAAGGGCCTGCTGGTCACCGTCCAGGTCACGGTCGGCGCCCTGCTGCTCAGCATCGTGCTGGGGCTGTTCTGGGCCGTGCTGGGCCGCTCGCGCTTCGCGCCGCTCAGGGTCTTCAGCCGCACGGTGATCAACGTGATCCGGGGCATCCCGATCATCGTCCAGCTGTTCTACGTCTACTTCGTGCTGCCGGAGTTCGGCCTGAGCCTTGACGCCCTGCCGGCCGGGATCATCGGCCTGGGCCTCGCCTATTCGGTCTACCAGGCCGAGAACTTCCGGGCCGGCTTCGAGAGCGTCGATCCGGCCCTGGTCGAGGCCGCCCAGTCGCTGGGCCTCAGCGAGCGCAAGATCATGATGCGGCTGATGCTGCCGCTGGCGATCCGCACCGCCCTGCCGCCGTTCGGCAACACCTCGATCATGCTGCTGAAGGACTCCTCGATCGCCTCGACGATCACGGTGGCCGAGCTGACCCGCGCGGGACAGCTGCTGGCCGTCTCCACCTTCCAGAACATGACCGTCTACACCC
>NZ_JBIIGK010000142.1:0-7879 GCF_044236515.1 Phenylobacterium sp. | reverse complement strand
TGGAGGTGGTGAAGCTGCCGCAGCAGGCGACGACCGCCGCGCCGCCGAAGGGCCGCTCGCCGTTCAAGCCGCAGCTGGTCGACGCCGGCTCGGCCCTGCCCGCCGTGGCCAACGACACGCGCGAGCTGCCGATCCTGGGTAAGATCGCCGCCGGCACGCCGATCGAGGCGATCCAGCAGGAGCGCGAGCGCATCCCGGTGCCGGAGACGATCCTGGGCGCCGGCGAACACTTCGTCCTGGAGATCGCCGGAGATTCGATGATCAACGCCGGCATCCTGGACGGCGACTTCGTGGTCATCCGCAAGACCGACAGCGCCAACTCCGGCGACATCGTCGTGGCCCTGGTCAATGGCGAAGAAGCGACCCTGAAGCGCCTGCGCAAAAAGGGCGCCTCCATCGCCCTGGAAGCCGCCAACCCAGCCTATGAGACGCGGATCTTCGGTCCGGACCAGGTCTCGGTGCAGGGCCGGCTGGTCGGGCTTATCCGCCGCTATCACTGAGGCTTCAGAGCTTAACGCCGGCGGGGATCGTGTCCCCACGTCCAGGGCCTGTGTCCGCGCAGGTCCTGGGCCCAGACCACCCGCCAGCGGCCGGGCGCCAGCCGATAGAGCTCGGCCGCGCCGCCCCGCCGGAAATCGGCGCCGCTTAGGACCAAGGCCGCGCCACAGGTCGCCGGCCGCTGATCGTTGCGGATCACCACCACCTCGGCCGAAGCGCACAGCGCCGCCAGGCGACCCGGCTTGAGGGGGCGCCGCACATTCCATGCCGCGGCGATCGGCACGCGCGAACCGGGCGTGGCCGCGCAGCTCCAGGCGTCGCAATCGTACGCATCGGCGCGGTCGCCCCCCGGAGCCAGGCCGCGCCGGCGCGCCCAGAACTCGGCCCCGAACAGCTTCACGTCCGGCCGCATGAGGACGGCGGTGCGCTCGGCGCGGACGGCGACGGCTGCCCCGTCGTTGCTGATCCAGGCGTCGGGCGCGGGGGAGCGCGGCGCCAGGAGCACGGCGAGCGCGAACGGCGCGCCGAGCCAGCGCAACGGTCCCTTCCAAAGGCAGAGCCAGAGGATGCCGAGGAAGGCGGTCGGCAACACCCAGGCCGGCCCGCTGGGCACAACAAGCTGGGCGTTCGGCGCCGCCGCGGCCAAGGCGGCGATCCGGTTCATCAGCTGTATGGCGTAGCCCGCGACGGCGAAAGGCCCCTCCCCCAGGCCGAGTGGCGTCAACGCCGCGCCGAGGGCGAGACCCGGCATCATTACGAAGGAGGAGATCGGCGCCACCGCGAGATTGGCCAGAAGGCCCCAGGTCGCAACCCTGTTGAAATGCTGCATGGCGAAGGGGCCGGTGGCGAGGCCGGCGACGAAGCTCGCGGCGAGGCTGGCGAGGGTCCAAACCCCGGCCCCCTGGATCAGGCGGATCGGCCAAGGCACGGAGATCTCCCGCGGCGGCGGCTTCCAGGCCTCGGCCAGGGCGACAAGGGCGCAGGTGGCGGCGAAAGACATCTGGAAGCCAGGCTCGGTGACCGCCTCCGGCTGCACGATGAGGATGCCCATGGCCGCCAGCGCCAGGGCGTGCAGGCTGATCGCCTGCCGGTCGACGAGGATCGCGCCGAAGGCGGCGGCGGCGGTGATCGCCGCCCGCTCGGCTGGCGGCGGCCCGCCGGAGATGACGAGGTAGCCGCCCACCGCCAGCAGGCCGGCGGCCGCCGCCAGTTTCTTGCCCGGCACGCGCAGCGCCAGCCAAGGCCAAGCGGCGATCAGCAGCCGCGCGCCGGCGAAGGCGAAGCCGCCAACGATGGCCATGTGCAGCCCGGAGATCGAGACGATGTGGGCAAGGCCGGCGACCCGTAGATTCTCCTCCTGATCCCGAGGCACGAAGGCCTCGTGGCCGGTGATCATGGCCGCGGCGAGGCCGCCGACGCTCGGGCCGAGCTGGTCGACGATTCGGCGAGTCAGCTCCCAGCGGATCTGGTTGATGCGCATTCGCCAGGCCAGGCGCCAGGGCGGCATCGACGCCGTTTGCCAGGTGGCGGGCGGCGTCAGCGCGAAGCCGACCCCGCCCACGCTTTCGAAGAAGGCGTCGCGGGCGAAGTCGTAGGCGCCCGGACTGGCGGGCGGCGGCGGCGGATTGACGATGGCGAGGACCGAGACCGGCGATCCCGGCGCAGGGATGGGCGCGCCGGGTCGCAGGGTGACGCGGACGCGGATCGGCGTCTGGCGAGCCGCCCAATCGCCGACCCGGGCTGGGGCGATCAGCAGGCGCTGGCCGCCTTCGCCAGGGTTTGCGACATCGACGACCCAGCCCTCGATCCGCTGAGGACCGGCGGCGGCGGGCGCGACAGGGGCCCAGACGCGCTCCGTGCGAACCTTGGCGAGGGAAAAGCCGCCGACGAGGCAGGCCAGGAGCACGAGGGCCGCAACCCCGACGCGGAGCCCGACCCGCGTCGAAGCGAGCAGCAGCAGCGCCGCAAGGGCGAGGCCGCTGTAAGCGACGAGAGCCTGCGGCTCGCGCAGGAGGGTGAAATAGAGGGCGGCCCCGCCGCCGAGCGCGACCGGGGTCCAGAGGGTCCAGCGATCACTCTGGGCCGCCGCCTGATCAGCAAGCCAGCGGACCGCATCCCCGACGCTAGGAGCGCGGCGAATCCGCGTGCTAAGACGCGCCCCGTCCACGAGGGGCCCGATCGTCGCGGCGCCCACATCCCCAGACCCATCGAGTTCGATGTCCGACCGCCCAGTCGTCACCCGTATCGCCCCCTCGCCCACCGGCTCGATGCATATTGGCACGGCCCGCACGGCGCTGTTCAACTGGCTTTACGCCCGGCACACCGGCGGCAAGTTCCTGCTGCGGGTCGAAGACACCGATCGCGAGCGCTCCACCGAGGCCGCCGTGCAGGTCATCTTCGAGGGGCTGAAGTGGCTGGGCCTCGAGGCCGACGAGCCGCCGGTCTTCCAGGCCACCCGCGCCGAGCGTCACCGGGAGGTCGCGCACGAGATGCTGGCCACCGGCGGCGCCTATCGCGACTACATGACCCCCGAGGAGCTGGAGGCCGAGCGCGAGGTCGCCCGGGCCGAGGGCCGGGTTGTCCGCTCGCCCTGGCGCGACGCCGATCCCGCCACCTGGCCGGCGGACCGGCCGTTCGCCGTGCGCCTGAAAAGCCCGCTCGACGGCGAGACCCTGGTGGACGACCAGGTAAAGGGGCTGATCCGATTCCAGAACCAGAACCTCGACGACCTGATCGTGCTGCGGTCCGACGGGACGCCGACCTACAACCTCGCCGTCGTCGTCGACGACCATGACATGGGCATCACCCACGTGATCCGCGGCGACGATCACGTCAACAACACCGCCCGCCAGACCCTGATCTACAAGGCCCTGGGCTGGGAGGCGCCGGTATTCGCGCACCTGCCGCTGATCTATGGCCCCGACGGTCTGAAGCTGTCGAAGCGCCACGGAGCCCAGGCGGTCGGCGAGTTCGAGGAAATGGGCTACCTGCCCGAGGCGATGCGCAACTACCTGGCCAAGCTCGGCTGGGGTCACGGCGACGACGAGATCTTCTCCGACGAGCAGGCGGCGGCCTGGTTCGACATCAAGGATGTGGTCAGCGCGCCGGCCCGGCTGGACTGGGCCAAGCTAAACCACCTGAACAACCACTATATCCGCCAGGCCGAACCCGCCCGGCTGACCGCGCTGATCGCCGGCATCCACGAGACGCGCGGCCGCCAGATCGATGCGGCGGCGCGCGTGGTGCTGGAGCGGACGATCCCCCTGGTCCGCGACGGCGCCAAGACGCTGCCCGAACTGGCTGACGCCACCGTTTTCGTGCTCGAAGCCCGCCCGCTGACCCTGCCCGAGAAGGCCCTGGGCCTGCTCACCGACGAGACCCGGGCCCGGCTTTCGCGCCTGCGAGACGGCCTGGGCGCGGAGGCCGACTGGACCGTCGCCGCGCTCGATGCGCGCATCCGCGCCTTCGCCGAACAAGAAGGCGTCGGCCTCGGAAAATTCGGACCGGCGCTCCGCTCCTGCCTGGCCGGCGGATCGCCCGCGCCGGACCTGGCGGGGGCGCTGGTTTCGCTCGGACGTGAGGAAAGCCTCAGTCGTCTGGACGATGCGCTTTCACCTGCGAACTAAACCGGTATAAGCGCCTCCAAGCGGGAATTTTCCGCAACTGCGAAAGGGGATGGCATGGCCGACCAGGCGAAGCTTCAAATCGACGCCGCGAACGTCGAACTCCCGGTGCTGAAGGGCACGGTCGGTCCGGACGTGGTCGACATCCGAAAGCTTTACGCCGAGACCGGGGCGTTCACCTATGACCCGGGCTTCACCTCGACGGCCTCCTGCGAGAGCAAGATCACCTTCATCGACGGCGACGAAGGCATTTTGCTGCACCGCGGCTATCCGATCGATCAGCTGGCGGAAAAGTCGAACTTCCTTGAGGTCTGCTACCTCCTGCTGCACGGCGAGTTGCCGAGCGCGGCGCAGTTCACCCAGTTCGAGCACAACATCACGCACCACACCATGGTGCACGAGCAGTTCGACCGCTTCTTCATGGGCTTCCGCCGCGACGCCCACCCGATGGCGATCATGGTCGGGGCGGTCGGGGCGCTGAGCGCCTTCTATCACGACAGCACCAACGTCGATGATCCCGCCCAGCGGATGATCTCCGCTCATCGAATGATCGCCAAGATGCCGACCATCGCGGCGCGGGCGTTCAAATACTCCAAGGGCCAGCCGTTCGTTTATCCGCGCAACGACCTCTCCTACGCCGAGAACTTCCTGCGCATGTGCTTCTCGGTCCCGGCCGAGGACTGGAAGCCCAACCCCGTGCTGACGCGGGCGATGGACCGGATCTTCATCCTCCACGCCGACCACGAGCAGAACGCCTCGACCTCGACGGTGCGACTCGCCGGCTCGTCGGGCGCCAATCCTTTCGCCTGCATCGCTGCCGGCATCGCCTGCCTCTGGGGCCCCAGCCATGGCGGGGCGAACGAAGAGGCGCTGAACATGCTCAAGGAGATCGGCACCGTCGATCGCATCCCGGAGTACGTCCAGGGCGTGAAGGACCGGAAGTACCGCCTGATGGGCTTCGGCCACCGGGTCTACAAGAACTACGACCCGCGCGCGAAGGTCATGCAGACGACCTGCCACGAAGTTCTGGCCGAGGTCGGGAATGCAGACGATCCGCTGCTGAAGGTGGCGATGGAGCTCGAGAAGATCGCCCTCAGCGATCCGTACTTCGTCGAGCGCAAGCTCTATCCGAACGTCGATTTCTATTCCGGCATCACCCTGCGCGCCCTCGGCTTCCCGCCGGAGATGTTCACCGTGCTGTTCGCCTTGGCGCGGACGGTCGGCTGGATCGCCCAGTGGAAGGAGATGATCGAGGATCCGTCGCAGAAGATCGGTCGCCCGCGCCAGCTCTACACCGGCGCGCCGAAGCGCGATTACAGCCCGGTCGAAACCCGCGGCTAAGCCGAGCGGCGGGCGGCGACCAGAGCGAGGACGGCATCCGCGGCCGCCTCGCTCGGGTCCGGCCCGCCACGACCCATCCGATCGAGGGCAGCCGATTGACGCGCGGCCTGCGTCTGGCGGAGCGACGCGTCGTCCAGCCGCCGGGCGATCTCCCGCGCCAAAGCCTCGCCGCTGCAGTCGTCCTGGATCAGCTCGGGCGCGACGAAGTCGCCGGCCGCGATGTTGAACAGGGTGATGTACTTCGTCCGGATCAGCCGCTTGAGCAGCGCGTAGGTGACGCGGCCGACGCGATAGCCGATCACCATCGGCACGCCGGCCAGCGCGAGCTCCGTCGTCACCGTGCCCGAACAGGCCAGCGCCACCGTCGCCGCCGCCATGGCATCCAGCTTACCGGCCTCGCCCTCGACAACGTGAGCAGGATGCGGCCAGGCGGCAACCTGCGCCTTGACCGCCTCGGCGACGGTCGGTGCGGCGGGGATCACCACATGCAGGCCGGGACGTTCGGCCTTGAGGCGCGCAACGGCGTCGGCGAACGGGGGCAAGACGCGGGCGATCTCGCCCGGTCGGCTACCCGGAAGGACGAGAAGGATCGGATCGTCCGGCCCAGCTCCAATCCGCGCGCGCAGGCGGTGAGGATCGGCGCCGCTGAAATCGACATTGAGGGCGGAGTTGCCGACGAAGGTCGTGGGCAGGCCCTCGGCCTCGAAATAGGGCGCGTCGAAGACGTGGATCGCCAGCAGGTGGTCGACGGTGCGGGCCAGGGTGGCCGCGCGGCCCGGCCGCGAGGCCCAGACCTGAGGCGCGACGTACTTCACCAGAGGCAGGTCTGGCGCCAGGCGGCGCAGGCGAGTAGCGACGCGCAGGGTGAAGCCCCAGGAATCGATGAGCACCGCCACGTCCGGCTGTTCCTTGAGGGCGATGGCGGAGGTCTGGTCGGCGCGGCGGACGACCCTACGCCAGGCCAGCAGGCCCTCGAGAAGGCCGAGGATCGACAGTTCGGCGATGTCGAAGGGGCTGTCGACGCCTTCCTGCGCCATCCGCGCGCCGCCGACTCCGACGAAGCGAACCTTATTGCCAAGACGCCGGCGAAGTGCGCGGGCGAGGGCGGCGCCGCGGTCGTCACCGGAGGCCTCAGCGGCGACCAGCATGACGATCAGCGGGCGGCGGCTCACCGCGCCTCCTTGGGCGGCTCCACGCCATAAACAAAGACGCCGAGGTCGTCGGCCAGCTCGACAAGAGCTTCGCGGTCTAGGACGAGCAGGCGCCCCGCCTCCCCCGCCACGCCGGCGAGGCCGGCGCGGGCGGCGCCTTCGATGGTGGCGCGGCCGATGGTCGGCATGTCGACGCGGGTTTCCTGGATCGGCTTGGGAGCCTTTGCGAGCACGCCGCGCGGCGCGCCCGGCTGGCCGCGGATGGCGTGCGGCAGGCCGGCGACGCGGCTCAGCATCGCGTCGGTGCCTTCCTGGGCCTCGACCGCGAGAACGAGCCCGTCGCAGACCACGGCCCCCTGCCCCACATCGAGCTCGCCGATGGCGCGGGCGACCTCCAGGGCACGTGCGATATCGGCCATCGCCTCGGGCGGCGGCGCATGACGGCCGAGGGGCCCTCGCGGCAGGGTCAGGTCGTCGGTCACCTCGTGCGCGCCCTCGATCGCGAAGCCTTCCTTCTCGAACTCGCCGAGGAGCAGGCGTAGCAGGGCGTCGTCGCCGCGACGGGCGGCGGCGATGGCGCGGGGCAGAACGACCAGGCCGCGCAGGTCCGGTTTCAGGGCGGCGAAGTCCGGGCGGCTGACGTTGCCGGCCAGGCAGACCGCCTCGCAACCGGCCCGTTTCAGCGCCTTGAGACACTTGCCGAGCTCGGCGAGCCCGACCTCGGCGCCGGCGTAGGGGGCGAGCCCGGGCCCCGCAAAGCCGCGCAGGCGGATGACGAACAGCGGCCGGCCGGAGCGCTGGCAGTGCTCGGCGATCTCGACTGGCAGGGCCCCGCCGCCGGCGATCAGGCCGAGCTTGCGCATCAGACCTCGCGTTGCGGCAGGCAAAGGGGGCGGTTGCCGTCGGCTCGAATGAAGTCGAGGATTTCCGACACCTCGGGCGAGCCGGCGAAGGTCTCGGCGGTGTCCTCGAGGCGCTCCTGGAAGGTGCCTTCGTCGGCGAATAGCAGGCGATAGGCGGCCCGCAGGGTGTTGATCGCCTCCCGGCTGAAGCCGCGGCGTTTCAGGCCGACGAGGTTCAGGCCCTCCAGGTGGGCGTGGTTGCCCCACACCGAGCCATAGGGAATGACGTCCTTCACCACGGCCGCCAGGCCGCCGACCATGGCGTGACGGCCGATGCGGGTGAACTGGTGGATGGCGGCGAGGCCGCCGACGATGACGTAGTCCCCGAGCTCGCAGTGGCCGCCGAGCGTCGCCTGCTTGGTCA
>NZ_JBIIGK010000141.1:0-7898 GCF_044236515.1 Phenylobacterium sp. | reverse complement strand
CGCCGGGATCCGCCGACACGCAGCGGTTCGACGCCTTGCGGATCGGGTTCTCGGCGGTCGGCCGCGGCAGGGTCGGGCGCGGCTGCGCGACCGGCGGCTTGGCTTTCACCTTCACCGCCGCCTTCTCGACCTTGACCGCGCGGGCCTTGGCGAGCCGCTCGACCTTCGCCTTCGGTTTGCGCAGGTCGGCCAGCTTGCTCTTCGCCTTGGACGCCGCCGCCTTGGTCGCCTTGGCCATCTGCCTCGGCTTGGCCTTGGGCCGGGCCTTCGGTTCGGCCTTGGCCAGCTTCGGTTTCTCCTTGCCCTTGGCCTTCTCGCCCTTAGCCTTCTCGATCTTGGCGAGCCTCGGCTTGTCGGCCCTCGTCGCCTTGGGCTTTTCCGTCTTGGCTTTGACGACCTCGGACTTCGCCTTGGCCTTCTGCGTCGGCTTCCCGGGCTCGATCTTGCGAGCCTCGATCTTGCGAGCTTCGACCTTGCGGGCCTCGACCTTCTTCGGGACCGGCTTGGCGACGATGACCGGCTCCGGCTCGACGACCACCGGCTTGACCGCCTGCACGCGCACGAGGCCGGCCGGCGGGCGGGTCGGGGCCAGGTCGGGGGGCTCGGCGGGCGCGGCCTCGACCGGCGGCGGCGCGACCATCCGGGCCGGCGGCGCGGCGCGGGTGATCGCCGGCAGAACCTCCAGCGGGGCGCCGACCGGCCCGGGACCGTCGTCGACGACGATCTCCAGGGTTCGCGCCTGCACCGGGGCCATCGGCCTCTGCGCCTTGACGATCGGCAGCGGCCGGCGCTCGTGCTCGGCCGGCCGCGCCCACAGGCCGGCGCCGACGCCTAGCGCGCAGGCGCCGACCACGCCGGCCAGCAGAAGCCGGCCGCCCGGACGCGCCGGAGCCACGATGTCGTTGGCAGTCTGCTCGGACGGATTTTCCGTCATAGGGGGCTTGTCCTCGCCGGTCCGGACCCCCGATGGTCGAGGTGCAAGCTTCGCCGGCCGCGCCCACGGCTGACGAAGGACCACCCCGACCTCTCTCCCGCCGCCACAATGAGGCCAAAATGCCCGCCGCGCCATCGCCTCTCCTTGAGACAGATCGCCTCATTCTGCGGCCGCCCCAGGCCGAGGACTTCGAGCCCTGGGCCGCCTTCGCCGCCGACCCGGAGGCCGCGCGGTTCATCGGCGGGACCCAGCCGCGCGCCATCGCCTGGCGGGCGCTGTGCACCATGGCCGGCGCCTGGACAATCCGCGGCTTTGCGATGTTCTCGGTGATCGAAAAGGCCACCGGCCGCTGGGTCGGCCGCCTCGGCCCCTGGCAGCCGGAGGGCTGGCCGGCCCCGGAGGTCGGCTGGGGCCTGGCCCGCGAGGCCTGGGGCAAGGGCTATGCGACCGAAGGCGCGGCCGCGGCCATGGACTACGCCTTCGACGTGCTCGGCTGGACTGACGTCATCCACTGCATCGACGCCGAGAACGCCGGCTCGCGCGGCGTCGCCCAGCGCCTGGGCTCGACGCTCAAGGGCGAGGCGATGCTGCCGCCGCCGCTGTCGGAGCCCTGCCAGGTGTGGGGCCAGAGCCGTGAGCAATGGCGGGCCCGGCGGCGCTAAGACCGCCATCTCGCGGAGCCAACAGAACGCCGTTCGCCCGTTGCGGCGCAGTCGGCGCCTTCGTCAGAGGCTCGCGCGGTGTTTTTGCCGGTGGCCGGCCAGACGCGGTTGTCACCAAAAAGGGGGCCTCCTATAAGGCCCGCGTGTTCGTCAGCCAGACGAACGAACTCACAGCCCCACGGCCTCATGAACATTCACGAACACCAAGCGAAAGCCGTCCTCTCGGAGTTCGGCGTTGCGGTTCCGCGCGGCTACGCCGCCTTCTCGGTCGAGGAAGCGGTCCAGGCCGCTGAGAAGCTCGGCGGTCCGGTGTTCGTGGTGAAGTCCCAGATCCACGCCGGCGGCCGCGGCAAGGGCCGCTTCGAAGGCCTGGCCGCCGAAGCCAAGGGCGGCGTGCGGGTGGCCAAGAGCGCCGCCGACGTCAAGACAAATGCCGAGGAGATGCTCGGCCGGGTGCTCGTCACCCACCAGACCGGCCCGCGCGGCAAGCAGGTCAACCGCCTCTACATCGAAGAAGGCGCGGACATCGCCAAGGAATTCTACCTGTCGCTGCTGGTCGACCGCGAGACGAGTTGGGTCTCGGTCGTCGCCTCGACCGAAGGCGGCATGGACATCGAGGAAGTCGCCCACGACACCCCGGAGAAGATCGTCACCTTCTCCATCGATCCGGCTACCGGCGTCTTCCCGCACCACGCCCGGCGCCTGGCCAACGCGCTCGGCCTGACCGGCGGCCTCGCCAAGGAAGCCGCGACCCTGCTGACCCAGCTCTATACGGCGTTCCTGGCCAAGGACATGTCGATGCTGGAGATCAACCCGCTGATCGTCACCGGCGACGAGCATCTGCGCGTCCTGGACGCCAAGGTGTCGTTCGACTCCAACGCCCTCTTCCGCCACCCCGACATCTTCGCCCTGCGCGACGAGAGCGAGGAGGACCCGAAAGAGATCGAGGCCTCCAAGTACGACCTCTCCTACATCGCCCTCGACGGCGAGATCGGCTGCATGGTCAACGGCGCCGGCCTGGCCATGGCGACCATGGACATCATCAAGCTCTACGGGGCCGAACCGGCCAACTTCCTCGACGTCGGCGGCGGCGCCAGCAAGGAGAAGGTCACCGCGGCCTTCAAGATCATCACCGCCGACCCCAACGTGAAGGGCATCCTGGTCAACATCTTCGGCGGCATCATGCGTTGCGACATCATCGCCGAGGGCGTGGTCGCGGCGGTCAAGGAAGTCGGCCTCAAGGTGCCGCTCGTCGTCCGACTCGAAGGCACCAATGTCGAGCTGGGCAAGAAGATCATCAACGAGAGCGGCTTGAACGTGATCGCCGCCAACGACCTCTCGGACGGCGCCGAGAAGATCGTCCAGGCTGTCCGGGGGGCTGCGTAAATGTCGATCCTTATTGGTAAGGACACCCGCGTCATCTGCCAGGGCCTGACCGGCAGCCAGGGCACCTTCCACACCGAACAGGCCATCGCCTACGGGACGAAGATGGTCGGCGGCGTCACCCCGGGAAAAGGCGGGCAGACCCACATCGGCCTGCCGGTGTTCAATTCCGTCGAGCAGGCGGTGCGTGAGACCGGCGCCGAGGCGTCCGTGATCTACGTGCCGCCGCCGTTCGCCGCCGACTCGATCCTCGAGGCGATCGACGCCGAGGTGCCGCTGATCGTCTGCATCACCGAGGGCATCCCGGTGGCCGATATGATCAAGGTCAAGCGCGCCCTGGCCGGCTCGAAGTCGCGGCTGATCGGCCCGAACTGCCCCGGCGTGCTGACGCCGGGCGAGTGCAAGATCGGCATCATGCCGGGCAACATCTTCAAGAAGGGCTCGGTGGGCGTTGTCTCCCGTTCGGGGACGCTTACCTATGAGGCCGTGTTCCAGACTAGCCAGGTGGGCCTTGGCCAGACCACCGCCGTCGGCATCGGCGGCGACCCGGTCAAAGGCACCGAGTTCATCGACGTCCTGCAGATGTTCCTGGACGACCCCGAAACCGAGTCGATCATCATGATCGGCGAGATCGGCGGCTCGGCCGAGGAAGACGCGGCTGAATTCATTAAAAATTCAGCAACCAAGAAGCCTATGGTCGGATTCATCGCGGGACGCACGGCGCCGCCTGGTCGGCGCATGGGTCACGCGGGCGCGATCATCTCCGGCGGCAAGGGCGGAGCCGAAGACAAGATCGCCGCGATGGAAGCCGCGGGCATCCGCGTCTCGCCGTCGCCGGCGAAGCTCGGCGAGACCCTGGTCGAGGTGCTGAAGGGCGCCTGAGACATTATTTTTGTGTGGGCGGTCCGCGCTCGGCTCCTAGTTCAGAAGCTCCGCGGCCTCCCTGGAAGCGGATGACCTGGGAAGCGGTGACATGGCGGACGACGCGGGTCTGATCAACGAAGTGCTGGCCGAGACCTCCTTCCTCTACGGCGGGAACGCGGCCTTCGTCGAAGACCTCTATGCGAAATGGGCGGCGAACCCTGGCTCGGTGGAGCCGTCCTGGGGCGCCTTCTTCGCCACCTTGGCCGACGGCGCGGCCGATGCCGCCCGTGCGGTCGCAAAGCCCGCCTGGACCAAGCCCGCCGCCCCAGCCGCCCGCGCCGAATGGCTGTCGGCCATCGACGGCCTGTGGCCGGCCGTCGAAGCCAAGGCCGGCGCCAAGATCGCCGCCCGCTCGCCCGGCGCCTCGCAGGAAGAGATCCGCGCCGCGACCCTGGATTCCCTCCGCGCCATCATGATGATCCGCGCCTACCGGATGCGCGGCCACCTGAAGGCCAACCTCGATCCGCTCGGCATCGCCACCACGCCGGGCGACGCCTCGGAGCTGGACCCGGCCAACTATGGCTTCTCGGAGGGCGACTTCGAGCGGCCGATCTTCCTCGACAACGTTCTGGGCCTTGAGACCGCCACCCTGCGCGAGATCCTCGAGATCCTGCGCCGGACCTACTGCGGCAACGTCGGCGTCCAGTACATGCACATCTCCGACCCGCGCGAGAAGGCGTGGCTGCAGGAGCGCATCGAGGGCCGCGACAAGGAGATCGTCTTCACCAAGGAAGGCAAGGTCGCGATCCTGAAGAAGCTGATCGAGGCCCAGGGCTTCGAACAGTTCCTGCATCGCCGGTTCCCGGGCACCAAGCGCTTCGGCTTGGACGGCGGCGAGGCGATGGTCCCGGCGCTGGAACAGATCATCAAGCGCGGCGGCGCGCTGGGCATGAAGGACGTCATCATCGGCATGCCGCATCGCGGCCGCCTGAACGTCCTCGCCGCGGTGATGGGCAAGCCCTACCAGGTCATCTTCCACGAGTTCCAGGGCGGCTCGTCGCTGCCCAGCGACGTGGAAGGCTCCGGCGACGTGAAGTACCATCTCGGCGCCTCGTCGGACCGCGAGTTCGACGGCAACTCCGTCCACCTGTCGCTGACCGCCAACCCCAGCCACCTCGAGATCGTCAACCCGGTCGTGATCGGCAAGGCGCGGGCCAAACAGGCCTTCACCCTGCGCGAGAACCCCAAGGCTGGCCGCGCCCACGTGCTGCCGCTGCTGCTCCACGGGGACGCCGCGTTCGCGGGTCAGGGCGTGGTCGCCGAATGCTTCGCGCTCTCGGGTCTCAAGGGCTATGGCGTCGGCGGCACCATGCACTTCGTGGTGAACAACCAGATCGGCTTCACCACCAGCCCGAAGAACTCCCGCTCCTCGCCCTACCCGTCCGACGTCGCCCTGATGGTCGAGGCGCCGATCTTCCACGTGAACGGCGACGACCCCGAGGCCGTCACCTTCGCCGCCAAGGTCGCCACCGAATACCGGCAGCTGTTCGGCAAGGACGTCGTGGTCGACATGTTCTGCTACCGCCGGTTCGGCCACAACGAGGGCGACGATCCGACGATGACGCAGCCCTTGATGTACGCGAAGATCAAGGACCACCCGTCGGTGCGCGATCTCTACGCGACCCGCCTGGAGCAGGAGGGCGTCGCCACCCGCGCCCAGATCGACGGCTGGATCGAGGAGTTCAACACCTTCCTCGACCGCGAGTTCGACGCCGGCAAGGCCTACAAGGCCAACAAGGCCGACTGGCTGGACGGCAAGTGGTCCGGCATGAAGCTGCCCGACGGCGACATCCGCCAGCCGACCGGCGTGGCGCTGGCCAAGCTGCAGGACCTCGGCCGCAAGATCACCACCGTTCCCGAACGGATCACCGTCCACAAGACCGTCGAGCGGGTCATCCAGGGCCGCCGCGACGCGATCGACAAGGGCGAGGGCCTCGACTGGGCGACCGCCGAGCACCTGGCCTTCGCCACCCTGCTCGACCAGGGCTATCCGGTGCGCCTGTCCGGCCAGGACAGCGTCCGCGGCACCTTCACCCAGCGCCATTCCGGCGTGATCGACCAGAAGACGGAGGAGGTCTACTTCCCCCTCCGCAACCTGGGTCCCGGCCAGGCCCACTTTGAGGTGCTGGACAGCGCGCTCTCGGAAGAGGCGGTGCTCGGCTACGAGTACGGCTTCTCGCTGACCGACCCGAAAACCCTGACGCTGTGGGAAGCCCAGTTCGGCGACTTCGTGAACGGCGCCCAGGTGGTCATCGACCAGTTCATCTCGTCGGGCGAGCGCAAGTGGCTGCGGATGAGCGGCCTGGTGATGCTGTTGCCGCACGGCTACGAGGGCCAGGGTCCCGAGCACTCCTCGGCCCGCCTGGAGCGCTTCCTTCAGGCCTGCGCCGAAGACAACATGCAGGTCATCAACCCGACGACGCCGGCCAACTACTTCCACGCCCTGCGCCGTCAGCTGCTGCGTGAATTCCGCAAGCCGCTGATCGTCATGACCCCCAAGAGCCTGCTGCGCCACAAGCGCTGCGTGTCGAACCTCTCGGACCTGGCGGACGGCTCGTCCTTCCACCGGGTGCTGGTCGACGGCGCCGAGGCCGGCTGCGAGGTCGGCGGCGTTCAGCTGAAGCCCGACGCTCAGATCAACCGCGTCCTTCTCTGCTCGGGCAAGGTCTACTACGACCTGGTCGAACAGCGGGCCAAGACCGGCCGCGACGACGTCTATATCCTGCGCCTCGAGCAGTTCTATCCCTGGCCGCTGAAGTCGCTGTCCAACGAGCTGAAGCGGTTCAAGAACGCCGAGCTGCTGTGGGTCCAGGAAGAGCCGAAGAACATGGGCGGCTGGCAGTTCGTCGACCCGTGGCTGGAGCTGACCCTGGAGCGCCTCAACGTGAAGGCCAAGCGCGCCCGCTACGTCGGCCGCCCGGCCTCCGCCTCCACCGCCGCCGGCCTGATGAGCCGGCACCTGAAGGAACTCGAAGCCTTCCTCACCGAGGCCTTCGCCTGAACCCGACGCCGAACCACCGCTGACGCAAGAGAAGGAACGCATCCCCCATGGCCGACATCATGACGCCAGCGCTGGGCGAATCCGTCACCGAAGCCACGGTGGCCCGCTGGACGAAGAAGGCCGGTGATGCGGTCCGCAAGGACGAGATCCTCGTCGAGCTGGAGACCGACAAGGTCAGCCTGGAAGTTGCGGCCCCGGCCGACGGCGTGCTCGCCGAGATCGCCGCCGACGAAGGCGCGACCGTGACCCCGGGCGCTGTCCTTGGCCGGGTGACCGAAGGCGCCGCAGGCGCCGCACCGGCCCCCAAGGAGGCGCCGAGGGCCGCCCCCTCGTCCAACCCGCCGCCGGTCCCGGCCGGCGAGCTGCAGCCCGAGCCGACCCCCGGCAAGGCGCCGCCGACCTCGGCCCCGCTGCCGAACCTCGAGCCCAGCGCCAAGGCCAAGTCCGAAGCCGTGCTGGCCCCCTCGGCCCAGCGCATCGCCGCCGAGAACAACCTCGACGCCGGCGCCATCGCCGGCACCGGCAAGGGTGGCCGGGTGACCAAGGGCGACGCCCTGGCCGCCCTCGAAGCCCGCGCCTCGACCCCGGCTCCCGCCGCGGCGCCGTCGGCGCCGCGCGCCATCCACGAGCGCGAAGAGCGGGTGAAGATGACCCGCCTGCGCCAGACCATCGCTCGCCGCCTGAAGGAAGCGCAGAACGCCGCCGCGATGCTGACCACCTTCAACGAGGTGGACATGAGCGGCGTCATGGCCCTCCGGAACCAGTACAAGGACGTCTTCGAGAAGAAGCACGGCGTGAAGCTCGGCTTCATGGGCTTCTTTGTCCGCGCGGTGATCCACGCCCTGAAGCAGACGCCCGAGGTCAACGCCGAGATCGACGGCCAGGACATCATCTACAAGAACCACTACGACATCTCGGTCGCCGTCGGCACCGAGAAGGGTCTGGTGACGCCGGTCGTCCGCGACGCCGACGCCATGAGCCTGGCCGAGATCGA
>NZ_JBIIGK010000029.1:0-26680 GCF_044236515.1 Phenylobacterium sp. | reverse complement strand
CCCGGAGGCCATGGCCTCGAGGATGACCAGGCCGAAGGTGTCGGTGAGCGAGGGGAAGACGAAGACGTCGGCGCAGGCGTAGTGAGCGGCCAGCTCCTCCCCCGACTTCGGGCCGACGAACACCGCCTGGTCGTACTTGGCCTTGAGCTCTTCGAGCTGTGGCCCCGGGCCGACGACCACCTTGGTTCCCGGCAGGTCGAGGCCGAGGAAGGCCTCGATGTTCTTCTCCACCGCCACCCGCCCGACATAGAGGAAGACCGGCCGCGCCAGGCCCTCGAAGACGTCCGGCTCGCTCTTCTTGCGCGGCTGGAAGATGTCGGTGTCGACGCCGCGCGACCAGGCCGAGATGTTGCGGAAGCCGTGCTGCTCCAACTCGTCGCGCATCGTCGGGGTGGCGACCATCAGCCGGCCCGACGGCTTGTGGAACCACTTCATGTAGGCGTAGCCGGCGGCCAGCGGCAGCGGCAGGCGAGCCGAGACATATTCCGGGAAGCGGGTGTGGTAGCTGGTCGTGAACGGCAGCTTCCACTCGACGCAGATGCGCCGGGCGGCGAGGCCGATCGGGCCCTCGGTGGCGATATGGACGGCCTCGGGCTCGAAGGCCTTGAAGCGCTCCTGCACCGGCTCGTAGGCGCCCAGGGCGACCTTGATCTCCGGATAGGTCGGCAGGGGGAAGGTCTTGAACTCGTTGGGGTGGATGACATCCACCGTGTGGCCCATGTCGCGCAGCTCGCCTACCACGCGCGTCAGGGTGCGGACGACGCCATTGACCTGCGGCTCCCAGGCGTCGGTGGCCAGCAGGATGCGCAGCGGCTTCTGGCTGTCGCGGGCCGAGGCGATGGCTTCACGCACCCGCGGCATGGCCCTCGGCCGACGGGCCGGGTGGGGCGAGACGGCCTGGTTCTGCATATAGGCCCAGAAGGCGCCGAGCAGAGCCTCCTTGGTGGGGAAGTGCCGGTAGACGGTGCGCTCGCCGAGGCCGGCGTCGCGGGCGATCTCGGCGAAGCTCAGGTCCTCCAGGGTCGAGGTTTCGAGCTGGCGACCGACGGCGCGCAGGATCTGCTCGCGCGTCTCCTCCCGCTGACGGTCCCGCGACGTCGGAAGCGAGGGCGATTTCATGACAGTCGACCTGTCACGAGTTGCTTCGGCGTGTCAATCTGACGCGCTTCCTCAGGCGGCGATCGGCTCGGCCGCCAGCGCCGGGCGATCGACCCGCGGCAGCAGGGCGGCGTGGGAGATCTTCGACCATTCGAGGATCTCCAGGCGGCCGTCCGGATGTTCGACCAGGGCGGTGCAGCTTTCCACCCAATCGCCGTCGTTGATGTAGGTTATGCCGTCGATCTCGCGCATCTCGGCCTTGTGGATATGGCCGCAGATGACGCCGTCGACGCCGCGGCGGCGGGCCTCGTCGGCGACCGCCTGTTCGAAGTTCTCGATGAACTGCAGGGCGTTCTTCACCCGCTGCTTCAGGAAGGCCGAGAAGCTCCAGTAGCCGAAGCCGAGGCGCCGGCGCAGGCGGTTGGTCAGGGTGTTGGCGGCCAGCAGGGTGCGGTAGGCCCAGTCGCCGAGGAACGCGAGCCATTTGGCGTGCTGCACGACCCCGTCGAACTCGTCGCCGTGGGTGACCAGGAAGCGCCGGCCATCGGCGGTCTCGTGGATCGCATCGCGGGCGACGACGACGCCGCCGAAATGGACGCCGCAGAAGTCGCGGATGCGGTCGTCGTGGTTGCCGGGGACGTAGGTGACCGTCACCCCCTTGCGCGCCAGGCGCAGAATCTTCTGGACGACGTCGTTGTGACTCTGCGGCCAATACCAGCCGCTCTTCATCTTCCAGCCGTCGACGATGTCGCCGACGAGATAGAGCTGGTCGCATTCCATATGCTTGATGAAGTCGAGCAGCATATCGGCCTGGCAGCCGCGGGTGCCGAGGTGGATGTCGGACAGGAAGACCGTCCGGTAGCGGCGAATGTCAGGATCGCTCACAGGCCAACTCCCACCCGTTGCATCCCTCCGGCGCTAGGCTGATTGCGTGTCGCTTTCGTGAAACCCGGTTCTGTGGGGGTGGCCCTGCGACATCGCGGCCTGTAGTAGGGCGGCCCCGATGGACAGCTCCGCCAAAGCCACGCCGAAATCCAGGCGCACCCGCACCCGCATTCTCGATGCGGCCATGGGGCTGTTCGCAGAGGTGGGCTATCACGCCACGAGCAACGGGATGATCGCCGACGCCGCCAAGATGACGCGGGGGGCGATGCTCTATCACTTCCCGACCCGCGAGGACCTGGTCGAGGCGGCGGTCGCCCACATCGAGGCGGCGCGGGCCCGATTGTTCGAGGCGGCGGGGGCGCAACCGCACCCGCCGGGGGTCGACGCCGCCGAGCACGCCATCGACGCCTACTGGTCGCTGCTGCACGAAATCCCGTTC
Organism: Phenylobacterium sp.; assembly: GCF_044236515.1. GTDB lineage: Bacteria > Pseudomonadota > Alphaproteobacteria > Caulobacterales > Caulobacteraceae > Phenylobacterium. The sequence continues at coordinate 24,258 of NZ_JBIIGK010000029.1, read as the reverse complement.
GTGGCGTTCGCCGAACTGGAGGCGGCCGCGCGCACCGACGCCATGTTGCGCGAGCGCCTGGCGCCCGCCCAGGCCGCGTTCGACCGCGCCCAGGTCGGCGCAAGGTTCGGCGCCATGGTCCAGGCCGGCGACGATCCCCGGTTCCAGACCAGCCGCGATCTCGGGCGATTTCTGCTGGAAGGCCTGGCCAAGGGCGCGATGACCTACGACGAGGCGGCGCGCCGCGAACGGCTGCTGGCGGTCGTCAAGCGGGCGGTCCGGATGCTGAACCGCAAGGGCGACGTCCACGAATTGTGGACGGAGTAGGTCTCTACTCCGCCAGTTCCGGCGGGCGGTCGGCGAGGTCGTGGAGGTAGCGGCCGTATTCGCTCTTGGCCATGCGGGCGGCGAGGTCGAGGAGCTGGCGCTTGTCGATCCAGCCCTGATGGTAGGCGATCTCTTCCAGGCAGCCGATGCGCAGGCCCTGACGCTGCTCGAAGGTGCGGATCAGCTCGCCGGCCTGGATCAGGCTGTCGTGGGTGCCGGCGTCCTCCCAGGCGAAGCCGCGGCCGAGCAATTCGACGTGCAGTTCGCCGGCCTCGAGGTAGAGCTGGTTGAGGGCGGTGATCTCCAGCTCGCCGCGAGCCGAGCGGCCGAGGGTCTTGGCCATCTGGCTGGCGCGGCCGTCGTAGAAATAGAGGCCGGTTACCGCATAGTTCGACTTCGGACGATCCGGTTTCTCCTCGATCGAAAGGGCGCGGCCGTCGGGGGTCAGCTCGACGACGCCGTAGCGTTCCGGATCGTGGACGGGATAGCCGAAGACGGTGGCGCCGGTCTGGCGGGCGCCGGCCGATTTCAGCATCTGGCCGAAGTTCTGGCCGAAGAAGATGTTGTCGCCGAGGATCATCACGCTCGGCTCGCCGCCGATGAAGTCCTCGCCCAGGAGATAGGCTTCGGCGAGGCCGCCAGGGGTCGGCTGGATCACGTACTCGAACCGCACCCCGAGTTGCGAGCCGTCGCCCAGCAGGCGCTTGAAGCCGGCCTGGTCCTCCGGCGTGGTGATGATCAGGATCTCGCGGACGCCGGCCAGCATCAGCACCGAGATCGGATAGTAGACCATCGGCTTGTCGTAGACGGGCAGGAGCTGCTTGGAGACCGCCAGGGTCAGCGGATGCAGCCGGGTGCCGGACCCGCCGGCCAGGACGATACCGCGCCTCATGCGGCGGCTCCCTCTGTCTTGAGTTCGGCGACGATGTCGGCCAGGGCCTGCGGCCAGGGCCGGGGGATGAGGCCGAAGGTGCGTTCGAGCTTGGCGGTGTCCAGCACGCTGTAGGGCGGGCGGCGCGCCGGGGTCGGGAACTCCGCCGTGGTGATCGGCAGAACCTCCACGTCCAGACCGGCTTCGGCGACGATGGCCGCCGCGAGGCCGCGCCAGGTGACCTGACCGGCGTTGGCGAAGTGGAAGACGCCCCAGCGCGGGTCGCCGGCCGGCGCAGCCGCCAGGGCCGACGCCTGGGCCAGGATGAAGGCCGCGATGTCCGCCGCCGCGGTCGGGCGGCCAAGCTGGTCGTCGACGACGCGCAGGGGCCCGCCGCCGGCGGCGAGCCGCAGCATGGTCTTCACGAAGTTCTTGCCGTGGGCCGAGACCACCCAGGAGGTGCGCAGGACCAGGGCGCGCGGCGTCGCCGCCAGCACCGCCTGCTCGCCCGCCGCTTTCGATCGGCCGTAGGCGCCGGGCGGCGCGATGGGGTCATGCTCCGTATACGGAGCGCTGTGGTCGCCGGCGAAGACGTAGTCGGTGGAGATGTAGACGACGCCCGCGCCGACCGCCTCGGCGGCGGCGGCGATGGCCCCGGGCGCGACGGCGTTAACCGTCTCCGCCAGCTCCGGCTCGCTCTCGGCCTTGTCGACGGCGGTGTAGGCGGCGGCGATGACCACGAGGTCGGGCCGCGCGGCGCGCACGGCGGCGGCGCAGGCCGCGGGATCGGCAAGGTCCGCCTCGGCGCGGGACAGGGCGCTGAGCGAGAGGTCGCGGCCGGCCGCCTGGCGCAGAAGCTCGATCCCGACCTGTCCGGTGGTCCCGAACTGCAGGACGCGGATCGTCATGCCTTGACGAGGCCCAGGCGTTCGGAGGCGAAGCCGCGCTCGCGGATCCGCTGGGTCCAGCCCGGGTTCTCGACGTACCAGCGGACGGTCTCGGCCAGGCCGGCCTGCAGGCCGACGCGCGGGGTCCAGCCGAGCTCACGCTCGATCTTCGAGGCGTCGATGGCGTAACGGAAGTCGTGCGCCGGGCGGTCGGTGACGAAGGTGATCTTGTCGGCGTGCGGGGTGTTGGCCGGGGCCACCTTGTCGAGCTCGGCGCAGATCATCCGGACGACGTCGATGTTGCGGTGGTCGGCGTCGCCGCCGATGCAGTAGGTCTCGTCCAGCTTGCCGTTGGCGAGAACCGTCAGCAGGGCGTCGGCGTGATCTTCCACGTGCAGCCAGTCGCGGACCTGGCGGCCGTCGCCATAGACCGGGATCGACTTGCCCTCCAGGGCCCGGGTGATCACCGTCGGGATCAGCTTCTCGGGGAATTGGTAGGGCCCATAGTTGTTCGAGCAGTTGGTGATCACCACCGGCAGCTTGAACGTGCGCCCCCAGGCGCGGACCAGGTGGTCAGCCGCCGCCTTCGAGGCCGAATAAGGGGAGGTCGGGTCGTAGGGGGTCTCTTCGGTGAACTCGCCGTCTTCGCCGAGAGCGCCGAACACCTCGTCGGTGGACACGTGGTGGAAGCGGAAAGCCGACCTGCGCGGCTCTTCGAGGCTCGCCCAGTAGTCGCGGGCGACCTCGAGCATGACGGCTGTGCCGACGATGTTGGCGCGCACGAAGTCGAGCGGACCTTCGACCGAGCGGTCGACGTGGCTTTCGGCCGCCAGGTGCATCACCGCGTCGGGCTGGTGGTTGCGGAAGACGGCCTCGACGGCGGCGCGGTCGCAGATGTCCGCCTGTTCGAAGGCGTAGGCCGGGTGGTCCGCGACCGAGGCGACGTTCTCGAGATTGGCGGAATAGGTCAGGGCGTCGAGGTTCACCACCCGCGCGCCGTCGGCGATCGCCTTGCGCACCACGGCGGAGCCGATGAAGCCGGCGCCACCGGTAATCAGGATCTTCATGCGCTCTTTCTGGTCTCTCGCGGCCCCAGCCGCCGCAGCCATCCACGTCCCCCGCCCCGTCTTACAACGAAACGGCGAGGGCTCAACCTTCGGGGCTAGAGACGGCGCCGCTTCGCCTTCGCCCTAGGGAGAGGGGACGGGCCAGGGCGTTGACCGCCGGGGCCATTTTCGGCGTCACTTCGACCATGACCCACCGCATCTACAGCACCAGCTTCGCCAGCGTGTACCCGCTCTACGTCGCCAAGGCGCGGAAGAAGGGGCGGACGCAGGGCGAAGTCGACGCGGTGATCCTCTGGCTGACCGGCTACGATGAGGGCCAGCTCGAGGCGCACCTGGCCGCCAAGCCGGATTTCGAGACCTTCTTCGCTCAGGCCCCGGCGATGAACCCGGCCCGGGAGCGGATCACCGGCGTCGTCTGCGGCGTACGCGTCGAAGCGGTCGCCGAGCCGCTGATGCGGGAGATCCGCTACCTCGACAAGCTCATCGACGAGCTCGCCAAGGGCCGGCCGATGGAGAAGGTCCTGCGCGCCTAGCGGTTCAGCGCTTGGCGAAGCCCTTGCGGGTCATGACCCCCCAGCTTTCCGACTTGCGCAGGAACTGCCAGGTGCCGCGGAGGCGCCAGAGATTGTTGATCTGCCGATAGCCGAAGTTCTCGATGATCGCGGCGCCGAGCAGGATCAGGAGGCTGCGAGCCGTGGGGAAGCGGCGCAGTTCGACCTCCTCAAGGGCCAGGGCGCCGGCGCTGACCGCGATTCCGAAGCCGAAGGTCACGGCCATCAGGGCCCAGAGATAGTCGATGGACAGGATGCCCGCCGCCCACAGCGTCGGGATCAGCAGATACCCGAGGATTTCCACCACCGGGCCGAGAACGTCGACCAGCAGGATGTGACCGAAGCCCAGGGCGCCGACCCGGCCGTAGCGCGGGTTGAAGAGCATGTCCTTGTGCTTGACGAAGGTCTCGAGGGCGCCGCGGTGCCAGCGGGCGCGCTGGCGGCCGAGGACGGCAAGATCCTCCGGGGCCTCGGTCCAGCAGACCGGCTCGGCGACATAGTCGATGCGGTAGGGCCGCCGGGTCTCGCGGAAGTGGCGGTGCAGCTTGACGACCAGCTCCATGTCCTCGCCGACCGTGCCGAGGCTGTAGCCGCCGACCTCCAGGGCCGCCTGGCGGCGGAAGAGGCCGAAGGCGCCGGAGATCACCAGCAGGGCGCCGACCCGGCTCCAGGCCAGCCGGGCCATCAGGAAGGCGCGCAGGTATTCGATGGTCTGAAGGAGGGCCCAGATGTTGCGCGGCAGGCCGACCTTCGTCACCCGGCCGGAGCGCACCTCGCAGCCGTTGGCGATGCGGATCGTGCCGCCGACGGCGATCACCCGGTCCGGGTCCTCGACGAAGGGTCGCACCGCCCGCAGCAGGGCGTCGGGCTCAAGCAGCGAGTCGGCGTCCATGGAGCAGACGATCGGCGAGCGCGACAGGTTGAGGGCGGCGTTGAGGGCGTCGGCCTTGCCGCCGTTCTCCTTGTCGACGACCACGAGCCGCGGCTGGTTGGCGGCGGCGTAGACGCCGCGGATCGGCTTGCAGGGGGCGGTCAGATGGTAGCTGCGGTGGACCCTTTCGAGCTCGAAGGCGTCGATCAGGACCTGCAGGGTTTCGTCCTTCGAGCCGTCGTTGACGACCAGCACCTCGAAGCTCGGGTACTGCAGCGCGAGCAGCGAGCGGACGCTTTCGACGATGGTCAGGGCCTCGTTGTAGGCGGGGGCCATCAGGGTGATCGGCGGCGCCGCCTCGGCGTAGCGGCGCCACAGCAGGCTGGAGCGGGGGTTCGGCGGCTCGGCGGCCAGGGCCCGGGCGGCGAGGTACAGCTGGATGAGGTAGAGCAGGCTCTGCAGCAGGCCGACGGCGATGACGGTCGCGGCGATCCATTCCGCCGACTGGGTCAGCCACTGGCCGGCGATGGCGAGATATCCGCTCACAGGTTCCGCTCCGCCAGCGCCATGGCCGCGACCCTTTGGGCCTGCGGGTCGTCGGAGGCGGCGGCGTGCTGCAGCCGTCTGACCCCGACCTCGCCGAGGCGTGCGAGGGCCTCCCCGGCCCGGAAGCGGACCCACCACTCTTCGTCGGAGAGCAGGGCGGCGAGCGGTTCGGAAAGTCCGCCGAAGCTGGCCATGCCGCAGGCCTCGGCCGCCGCGGCGCGCACAGGCCATGCGGGGTCGATCAGCGCCGTGGCCAGGGTAGGCTCCGACATCGGGTGCTGCAGCAGGCCAAGTCCGCGGACGGCGGCGGCCCGGACCTCAGGCTCGGCGTGCTTGGCGTGGGCGGCGATCGCCGGGATCAGCCGGTAGTCGCCCGCCGAGCCGAGGGCCTCGACGATCAGCGCCCGCTCCGAGGGCGGCAGCGCCGGGTCGGCGAGCCGGGCCAGGGCATCGGCGGTGTCGGCGACGACCGCGCGGCGCAGCACCTCGATCAGCAGGCGCGAGGGCTGGGCCGGGTCGCGGGCGATCTCCTTCAGGACCGGGTCGAGGGAGGGAGAGCCCTCGCCGTGGGCCAGGGCCTGGAAGGCGAGGTGGCGGACCTGAGGGTCGTGCTGGCGCGTCGCCGACCACAACGCCTCGCGCGCCTCGTCGTCATCTAGGACGGCCAGCGCCTCAAGGCAGACCAGGCGGCCTTCGCGCGAGCCGCGCCGCAGACGGCCCTTGAGGATCGACGGCGCCCCCATGGCGCAGAGCTCGGACAACACCCGTTCCTGGTCGGCGCCGCGGATCAGGCCCTGGAACTCCATGATGGCCTCCGCCATCAGCTGCGGATGGCGGATGTAGGGGGCCATGCGGTCGGCGGCGGCCTGGTCGCCGGACAGCATGCCGAGCATCGCCCGGGTGACCGCCGAGCGGCGGGCGATCAGCGTCCGGCCCCGCGCCTCGCGCACCAGGCGGATGGCGACCAAAGCCAGCACCCAACTCAGAGAGGCGGCGACCAGCCCGAGCGCCGTCCACCAGACCAGGGCGAGGGTCAGCACCATCAGAACCGGCGGGTCAGGGCGACGGCCAGTTCCTCGCGCTCGTAGGCGCCGCGGTCCTCGCGCGAGACGTCGAGACGCACGCTGGTGGCGTCGTTGACGGCGATCGACGCCCCGGCCGACACGGCGCGGACGTCGACGGTGACGCCCTCGGCGCTTTCGGGAGCGTCGGCCCAGCCGGCGAACAGGGTCAGCCGCGAGGTGGCGGCGTAGGCGAGACGCAGGGCATAGCCGCTTCGGAAGTCGTCACGCTCGTCGAAGGTGTTGATCGAGCGGGCGGTCAGCTCGATCCGCGGGCCGCTGAGGACGGCGAAGGGGTGGACGCCCCGGACGTCGCCGACGGCATAGCGCTGCCACTGCGCCTCTGCGCCGAGGCGCAGCCGCCAGTCGCCGCGGCCGCCAGCCGCGACCGAGCCGCCGAGCCGGGCGCCGAATTCGGGGCGATAGTCGGCGTCCGGCGCGCCCCCGATCGCGACATAGGCGTCCGCGCCGCCATCGAAGCGACGGCTGAACAGACCCTCGGCGTAGATGTCCTCGATGCCGAAGCGACGCGTCCGCTCGACGTTGAGGGCGACGACGTCGTCGCCGGAGCGGCGGCTCAGAGCGGCCGAGGTCAGCCGCCAGCTTCCAAGCCCCTTGGTCAGGCGGCTCTCGGCGTGGGCGAGGTCGAAGCGCCAGGCGCGCTCACGCCCGGGATCCGCCGCCGCCGCCGCCGCGGCGGCGAGGTCCGCGTCCAGCTGGCGAGCCTCGGCGTTGACCGGCTGGGCGGCCAGCAGCGGGGCCAGGCGCGATTTCGCGCGATTACGGTCGCCGGAGAAATAGGCGCTGCGGGCGTAGGCCAGGCGGGCGTCGCCATAGCCGGGCGCCAGCCGCAGGGTGTTCTCAAGGGCGCGATCGGCGTCGGCCCAGCGCTTTTCGGCCAGGTAGGCGAGGCCGAGGTTCAGCCAGACGTCCGCGTCGGCCGGGCGCTCGCGGGCCAGGCGCTCGAAGGCAGCGACAGCCTCGGCGTTGCGGCCGGCCAGGCGCGCCTCGACGGCGGCCGCCATGGCGGGATCCGCCGCCGCGGCCTGGACCAGAACGAGCAGGGCGCTCAACGCGTCACCGGCGCCAGACGGGCCACCCGAGCGACCAGCTCATCGGGGTTGAAGGGCTTGGCCAGATAGTCGGCGGCGCCGAGCTGCAGGGCGCCGACGATGTCCTCCTGGCGCTTCAGGGCGGTCAGCATGATCACCTGCACGCCCGTCAGCTCCGGATCGGCTTTCAGCCGCCGCAGCGCCTCGAAGCCGTCGACCACCGGCATCATGGCGTCGAGAATCAGCACCGGCGGCTTCATGCGCCTCGCCTCGGTCAACGCCATCTGGCCGTCCTCGACGGCCACCACGGCATAGCCGCAGGCGGTCAGCTTGTGCTCGACGATCTGGCGCAAGAGCGGGTCGTCGTCGGCGATGAGAACCAGTGGCTGAGGCATGATCGGGCAGCTTGCAGTGAACGGTCGTCTCGGTCCCAGGTTGTCCTACACAACAGCCGGGCGAGCCGGAAGGCAACATACGTAAACACCGCAGCCCGCACATGCGGGAAGCCGCCGCGCCCGGCTGGAGCTTGCGGCCCCGGCCGGGCGGGTGGCTGGATCAGACCCGCGCCGACCGCGGCAGGTCGAAGCGGTCGGCGTTCATCACCCTGACCCACGCCCGGACGAAGTCGCGCACGAAGGTCTCGCCGGCGTCGTCGGAGGCATAGACCTCGGACAGGGCCCGCAGCTGGGAGTTGGAGCCGAAGGCCAGGTCCGTGCGTGTGGCCGTCCACTTCTCTTCGCCGCTGCCGCGACACGACCCGACGTAGACCTCGTCGCCGCGGTCATCGACCTGTTTCCAGGCGGTGTTCATGTCGAGCAGGTTGACGAAGAAGTCGTTGGTCAGTCGGCCCGGCCGGTCGGTGAGGACGCCGTGGGTCGCCCCGCCGTGGTTGACACCCAGCACCCGCAGGCCGCCGACGAGGACGGTCATTTCCGGGGCGCTGAGGCCGAGCAGCTGGGCGCGGTCGACGAGCAGCTCCTCGGTCGGGACGCTGAAGCGGACCTGCAGGTAATTGCGGAAGCCGTCGGCGCGCGGTTCCAGGACCTCGAAGCTTTCCGCATCGGTCTGTTCGGCCGAGGCGTCCGTGCGGCCGGGGGTGAACGGCACCTCGATGCGATGGCCGGCGTCGGCGGCCGCCTTCTCGATCCCGGCCGAGCCGCCGAGCACGATGAGGTCGGCGATCGAGACCTTCTTGCCGCCGGACGCGCCAGCGTCGAACTCGGCCTTGATCGCCTCCAGCGTCTGCAACACCCGGGATAGGTGCTGCGGCTCGTTGACCTCCCAGTCCTTCTGCGGCGCCAGGCGGATGCGCGCGCCGTTCGCGCCGCCGCGGTGGTCGGAGCCCCGGTAGGTCGCCGCCGAGGCCCAGGCGGTGCGGACGAGGTCGGCGACGGAGAGACCCGAGGCCAAAAGCCTGTCCTTCAGCGCGCGGACGTCCTCGGCCTCGATGAGAGGGTGGCGGACCGGCGGGATCGGGTCCTGCCAGATCAGGTCCTCGGCCGGGACCTCCGGGCCGAGGTAGCGGGCCTTCGGACCCATGTCGCGGTGGCACAGCTTGAACCAGGCGCGGGCGAAGGCGTCCGCGAAGGCGGCCGGATCGTTCCTGAACCGCTCCGAGATCTGGCGGTAGGCGGGATCCATCTTCAGGGCCATGTCGGCGGTGGTCATCATCGTCGGCACGCGCCGGTCGGGACTGTGGGCGCCCGGGGCGAGATCTTCCGGCTTCTGGTTGACCGGCTGCCACTGCTTGGCCCCGGCCGGGCTGCGCACCAGCTCGTAGTCGTAGTCGAGCAGCATGCGGAAGTAGTTCATCGTCCAGCGCGTGGGGGTCGGGGTCCAGGCGCCTTCCAGGCCGCTGGTGATGGTGTGGTCGGCCATGCCGGACTCGTGGCTGGAGGTCCAGCCGAGGCCCTGCTGGGCGATGTCGGCGCCCTCCGGCTCGGCCCCGACCTTGGCCGCGTCGCCGGCTCCGTGGCACTTGCCGAAGGTGTGGCCGCCGGCGGTCAGGGCGACGGTTTCCTCGTCGTTCATGCCCATCCGCAGGAAGGTGGTCCGCATGTCGCGGGCCGACTTGAGCGGGTTCGGATCGCCGCCCGGGCCCTCCGGATTGACGTAGATCAGGCCCATCTGGATGGCGGCCAACGGCTCTTCCAGCGCGCGGCCGGACTCCTCGTCGATGCGGGTGAGGTTGCCCTCATGGCCGACCCACTGCTCCTCGGTGCCCCAGTAGATGTCCTTCTCGGGCTCGAACACGTCCTTGCGGCCGCCGCCGAAGCCGAACACCGGCGCACCCATGGACTCGAAGGCGACATTGCCGGCCATGATCATCAGGTCGGCCCAGGAGAGCTTGCGGCCGTACTTCTTCTTGATCGGCCACAGCAGCCGCCGCGCCTTGTCGAGATTGGCGTTGTCCGGCCAGCTGTTCAGTGGCGCAAAGCGCTGGCTGCCCGAGCTCGCCCCGCCGCGACCGTCCCCAGTGCGGTAGGTGCCGGCGCTGTGCCAGGCCATGCGGATGAAGAACGGACCGTAGTGGCCATAGTCGGCCGGCCACCACGGCTGGCTGTCGGTCATCAGCGCCGTCAGGTCGCGTTTGACGGCCTGGTAGTCGAGGGTCTGGAACTCGGCGGCATAATCGAAATCGTCGCCCATCGGATCGCCGCTGCGTCCGTGCTGGTGGAGGATTTCGAGGGAAAGCTGATTGGGCCACCAGTCCCGGTTGGTGCGGCCGAGCAGGGTGCGTAGCGCGGCCGGCTCCTTCTTGGGGTTGGACAGCGGGCTGTTGTCATCCATGGCCGGTCCTCCGTTTGGGCCGACATTGGGCGAGCCTTGGCGGAATTCCGCAAACCGAAAGATTCTATTCCGCCCATAGACCGGGCCGATCACCGCGGTTTGACAATCGGGGCCGGCGCACCCACCTGTCTTCCGTCATGTGTATTTCCTCCGCGCACTCGCGCCGGACGCATCACGCCGGACGCCTCGTCGCAGGCCTCTGAACCCGGGACCGTATAACGCCGTGGGCGTGGTCTCGGGGCGAACCCCTCATTTTCTCAATCTGAACTGACGCGGCCGGCGGGTCCGAACGATCCGCGCCCCGTCTGCTGGGCGGCGAGCGCCGCCCGATCCGCGGATACCTGCCGCGAAAGGACCTCCCATGCATGCTTTCCTTGATGACTTCCAGCAACCGGTCGTCCGCGTCGCCGACGCCGACTACGATCGGCTGGAGACCCTGTCGCGCACCGCCCGAGGCGCGGGCGCCGACCTCCTGGGCCGCGAGCTCGATCGCGCCCGCATCGTGCCTGACAACCAGCTCGACGCCGAGACCCCGTTCGTCCGGCTGGGCGGCCGGGTGGAATACCTCGACCTGCTGAGCGGCCGCCTGCGGGAGGTCGAACTGAGCGTCCCGGAAGACGCCGACATCGACGCCGGCCGCCTGTCGGTGGTCTCGCCGGTCGGCGCGGCGCTGATCGGCCTTTCGGCCGGCGACAGCTTCGGCTGGGCGGGCGACAACGGCCGACCGCACGTCGTGGTGGTGCAGCAGGTTTGGGCGCCGTCGGCCGCGCCGGCCTGATACTGGCGCGCAAAAGCCAGGCGGCGACCCGTTGAGCCGGGCGACGGGGAGTGGCTTATTGCGCGCCCATCGCGGCGCGCGGAGCCTCCTTGACCCAACCTGCCTCTCGATCGCCGTCGGCCGCCAAGCGCCGGGACCTGACCACCGGCCCCATCGGCTCGACGCTGATCCTTTTCGCCCTGCCGGTGCTCGGCTCGAACGCCCTCCAGTCGCTGAACGGCTCGGCCAACGCCATCTGGGTCAGCCATGCGCTGGGCGAGGTGGCGCTGGCGGCGACGGCGAACGCCAACCAGATCTTCTTCCTGATGCTGGGGGCGGTGTTCGGCGTATCGATGGCCGCCAACATCATGATCGGCCAGGCGATCGGGGCGAAGGACATCGCCGCGGCCCGGCGGGTCGTCGGCTCGTGCACCACCTTCTTCCTGGCGCTGTCTCTGGCGGTCGGGGCGGCGGGCTACCTGCTGACGCCGGCGATCCTCTCAGCGATGGGCACGCCGGCCGAGGCCCGGGCCGAGGCGATCACCTACCTGCGGGTGATCTTCGGGGCGATGCCGTTCTTCTACTTCTTCACCTTCCTGATGATGGCCCAGCGGGGGACGGGGGACTCGCGCACGCCCTTCCTGTTCTCGGCCCTTTCGGTGCTGCTGGACGTGATCCTCAACCCGCTGCTGATCCTCGGCGTCGGGCCGCTGCCGCGGATGGAGATCGCCGGATCGGCGACCTCGACCCTGATCGCCCAGACGGTGACGCTGGGCGCGATGCTGGTCTTCCTCTACCGCCGCGGCTCGATCCTGGTGCTGCGTCCCTCGGAGTGGGGCCTGCTGAAGCCGGATCTCGTCGTGGTTCGCGCCCTGTTGCTGAAAGGCGTGCCGATGGGCTTCCAGATGATCGTCGTCTCGGTGGCGGCGGCGACGATGATGGGCCTCGTCAACCGCTACGGCGCCCACACCTCGGCGGCCTATGGCGCGGCCACCCAGCTGTGGACCTATGTGCAGATGCCGGCCATGGCGCTCAGCGCCGCGGTGTCGGCCATGGTCGCCCAGAACGTCGGCGCCGGCCGCATGGACCGGGTGGAGAAGGTGGCGCGGGTCGGTTGCCTGTGCGCCATCGTCGGGGCCGGCGTTCCCATCGCCCTGCTCTACGTGCTGGACCCGTGGGTGCTGCGGGCGTTCCTGCCGGGAGACAGCCCGTCGCTGCCGATCGCCATCCACATCAATTCGATGGTGCTGTGGGGGTTTGTGCCGTTCGGCGTGGCCTTCATCTTCTCCGGCGTGGTGCGGGCGACGGGCGCGGTCTGGCCGCCGCTGCTGGCGATCATCATCGCCCTGTGGGTGGTGCGAATCCCGCTGGCCAACCTGCTGGAGCCGACTCTGGGCGCCGACGCGATCTGGCTGAGCTTCCCGATCGGCAGCTGTACGGCGGTGCTGCTCGCCGGCGGCTACTACCTGTGGGGCGGCTGGCGCAAGGGCAGGATCCTGCCGACCACCAGCCCGCGGGGCGAGGCGCCGGACACCGGCCTGTCGCCGCCGGCCGGGGCCAAGGACGTCGAGCCGGCGACCGCGCCCTGACGCATCAAGGGCTGCGCTGGGGCGCAGAACGTGATTTAGGGCTGGCCGACATGAGCGACGCCATCAATTCCGACCCCACTTCGCCCCAGTCGGCGATCAGCCCGATCGAGGACATCATCGAGGACGCCCGCAACGGGCGGCCCTACATCCTGGTCGACGCCGAGGACCGCGAAAACGAGGGCGACGTGATCATCCCGGCGCAGTTCGCGACGCCGGAACAGATCAACTTCATGGCCAAGCACGCGCGCGGCCTGATCTGCCTGTCGATCACCGCCGACCGGGCCCGGCAGTTGCGCCTGCCGCCGATGTCGATCGACAACCAGTCGGGTCACGGCACCGCCTTCACCGTCTCGATCGAGGCGCGCGAGGGGGTGACGACCGGCATCTCGGCCCACGACCGGGCCCACACCATCGCGGTCGCCGTCGACCCGACCAAGGGCGCCCAAGACGTCGTCTCGCCCGGGCACGTCTTCCCGCTGGTGGCCAAGGACGGCGGGGTGCTGGTCCGCGCCGGCCATACCGAGGCGGCGGTCGACATCAGCCGCATGGCCGGCCTGAACCCGGCCGGGGTGATCTGCGAGATCATGAAGGACGACGGGTCGATGGCGCGCCTGCCGGACCTGATCGCCTTCGCCCAGCTGCACGGCCTGAAGATCGGCACGATCGCCGACCTGATCGCCTACCGCCGCCGCACCGAGCGGCAGGTCGAGCGGGTGCTGGAGCGACCGTTCGAGAGCGCCTTCGGCGGCAAGTTCCGCATGGTCGTCTACCGCAACATCCTGGACCAGACCGAACATCTGGTGCTGACCAAGGGCAAGATCGACCCGGACAAGCCGACGCTGGTGCGCATGCATCGGGTGGACCTCGCCACCGACATGTTGGGCGCGGTCGAGGCGCGGCGGGAATATGTGCCCAAGGCGCTGGCCGCCATCGCCGACTACGACGGGGCGGGCGTGGCGGTGTTCATCCGCGACCCCAACCCGCACTGGCTGTCGGAACGCTACGGCGAGGGCGTGTCGGATCCGGGTGGGGCGACGCTGCGCGACTACGGCATCGGGGCGCAGATCCTGCTCGACCTCGGGGTCCGCGACCTGCTGCTGCTGAGCTCGTCTCAGACCGTGCTGCCGGGCTCGAGCGGCTACGGCCTGCGCATCCTCGGGCGGGCGCCTTTCGACTGAGGCTCCGCATCCGCCGGACGGCGAGGGGCGTTGATGCGCCCATGGCGGACCTGCGCATCGGTTGTTCCGGCTGGGCCTACAAGGACTGGAAGGGACCGTTCTACCCGGCCGACCTGAAGGACCCGGCGCGGCTCGACTTCTACGCCGGGCGGTTCGACACCGCCGAGATCAACGCCAGCTTCTATCGCCTGCCCTCGGAGGCGGCGGTGGCGGGCTGGGCCGCCGGCGTCCCGGAGGGCTTCACCTTCGCCTGGAAGGTCAGCCGGTTCATCACCCACAACAAGAAGCTCAAGGACTGCGCCGACAGCGTCGCCCTGGTGTTCGGGCGGATGGCCGGGCTTGGCGCGCGCGGCGGGCCGGCGCTGATCCAGCTGCCGCCGCAGCTGCACCGCAACGACCAGCGGCTGGCCGACTTCCTGAAGCTGCTGCCGGCCGGTCGGCACACGGTCGAGTTCCGCCATCCGTCCTGGTACGCGCCTGAGGTGATGCGCATCCTGTCCGACCATGACGCGGCGCTGTGCATCTCCGACCATCACCATGCGCCGGCCCCCTGGGAGGTCACGGCCTCGTTCGTCTATGTCCGCGGGCATGGACCCGGCGGGCGATATCACGGGCGATACGGCCAAGAAGAGCTGACGACCTGGGCGGGACGGATCGCGGAATTCCGCGGCCGGGGGCTCGACGTCTATGCCTACTTCGACAACGACATCAAAAGCGCGGCGCCGCAAGACGCGGCCGTCTTGCTGAATATTACCGGAAGAGCGCCCTATAGTTCCTGATACAGTGACGGTTGTGGCGACTGCGCCAACCTGACGCAAGATTGTTCATCTAGGATTTAACCTGGCGCGTATACATTTGACCGGCGCGCCATTGATGCGCCGCCGGTCCGGGCGATCGCCGGGCGGACGCCGTCTCCTTGGTCTGGGCGGCGAAGCTTCAGAAGGTTGCCGGTGTCCACCATCTTCGAACCCGCTCTCCGCTTTGCGAGCCCTGCGGGCGCCGAGGCCGAACGCTGCGGCTGTCCGGTGTGCCTGGGCCAGGCGGTGGTCATCGAGAAGGCCCCGGACGAGACCGGGCCGCAGGCCTATCTCGGCGGCGAGGAGCGCGACAACGCCACCGTCGACGGCAAGCCCAGCTACACCATCGAGGAGGCCGCCAACCAGATCGTGCGCGGCGGCCCCGGCTGGTCTGACGACCTGCGCACCCCGTTCACCGTCAGCTATGGCTTCCGCGCCAACGCGCCCGGCCAGATGCCCGACGATTCCGCCGGTTTCTCGCGCTTCTCGACCACCCAGATCGTCCAGGCCGAGAACGCGCTGACCTCCTGGGCCGACGTGGCCAACATCCGCTTCGTGCGGGCCGGCGCCGGGACCAGCGGCGAGGCGGCCTATTCCGACAACGCCGCGATCCTGTTCAGCAACTATTCGTCCGGCGTCGAAGGCGCCTCGGCGTTCGCGATGTATCCCGGGTCGACCAACCCGGCGGCGCGCGCCGGCGACGTGTGGGTCAATTCCGGCTTCGCCTACAACGCCAATCCGACGGCCTCGAACTATGGCGGCATGGTCCTGGCGCACGAGATCGGCCACGCCATTGGCCTCGCCCACCCGTCGGAATACGACGCGTCCGACGATCTCGAGTTCAACTACGACGATCATGCCGGGTACTATCAGGACAGCCGTCAGTACACGGTGATGAGCTACTTCAGCGAGAGCAACACGGGGGCGAGCTTCGGTGGCTCCTATGCGTCTGCGCCGCTGCTCGACGATATCGCCGCCGCCCAGCTCGAGTACGGGGCCAACATGGCGACGCGGACGGGCGACACCGTCTACGGCTTCAACGCCACCGCCGATCGCGCATGGTTCACGGCGGCGTCGAGCTCGACCAAGCTGATCTTCGCGGTGTGGGACGCCGGCGGAACCGACACCTTCGACTTCTCCGGCTATTCGCAGGCGGCGATCATCGACCTTCGGGCCGGGTTCTTCTCGGACGTCGGCGGTCTGCGCGGCAACGTCGCCATCGCCCAGGGCGTGGTCATCGAGAACGCCAAGGGCGGCATCGGGGCCGACCGCATCGCCGGCAACGCCGCCGACAACGCCCTCTATGGCGGCGGCGGCAACGACACCCTCGACGGCGGTCTGGCCGGCCGTGACTTCATCCGCGGCGAGGACGGCGCCGACTCGATCTCCGGCGGGGCCGAGTTCGACGACCTGCACGGCAACCGCGGCAACGACACCGTCGCCGGCGGCGACGGCGGCGACTGGGTGGTCGGCGGCCAGGAGAACGACCTGCTGATGGGCGATGCGGGCGACGACATCGTCTACGGCAACCTTGGCGACGACAACCTCTACGGCGGCTTCGGCGCCGATCTGGTCCGCGGCGGCCAGGGGACGGACACCCTGCGCGGCGAGGCCGGCGACGACTGGCTGTCAGGCGACCGCGGCTCGGACACCGTCACCGGCGGCGCCGGGGCGGACATCTTCCACAGCTCGCAGGACGCCGGCCTCGATCGCATCACCGACTTCAGCTACGCGGAGGGCGACCGCGTGCAGCTCGATCCCGGCACGACCTACGCCCTTCGCCAGTCGGGAGCCGACACGCTGGTCGACATGGGCGGCGGCAACCAGATGGTGCTGGTCGGGGTGCAGCTCTCCGGCCTGCAGCCCGGCTGGATCTTCGGCGCTTAAACGCCTCAAGGGGGAACGCTTTTCTCCGCCTGAAATCCGGCCTATAGAGAAATCCTCACCGCCCGGCCGAAAGGCCGGGCGCCTTCATTTCTGGACAAGCCGAATGACCACCGAAATCCTGATGCCGAAGGCGACCGCCGTCTGGCTGGTGGACAACACCTCCCTGACCTTCGACCAGATCGCCGACTTCTGCGGCCTGCACCCGCTGGAAGTGAAGGGCATCGCCGACGGCGAGGTGGCGCGCGACATCCGCGGCGCCGATCCGATCGCCAACGGCCAGCTCAGCCGCGACGAACTGGACAAGGCCGAGAACAACGACAAGTACCGCATGGTGGCCCAGAAGAGCCGTCACGCCGAGCTGCTGAAGCCGGTGAAGAAGGCGCCGCGCTATACGCCGGTCTCGCGCCGCCAGGACCGTCCCGACGCCATCGCCTGGTTCGTCCGCAACCACCCGGAAGTCGCCGACGCCCAGATCGCCCGCCTGCTCGGGACCACCAAGGCGACCATCGACCAGGTCCGCAACCGCCAGCACTGGAACGCGGCCAACATCAAGCCGGTCGACCCGGTGACGCTCGGCCTCGCCACCCAGCTGGAGCTGGACGCCGTCGTGAAGAAGGCCGCCGACAAGAAGGCCAAGGACGACGCGCGTCGCGGCATCGTCGAGCCGGACGGCCCGACCCTGCGCCCGGCGTCCGAGACCGGCCTTGTGGACGCCGATCATGACGATCAGGACGCTCCGGCCTTCGAGGCCCGGAGCTATGACGACGCCGCGGACGGCGACGAGGACTGAGCTCTGAAATGAGAAAGGCCGCCGCCCCTTCCGGAGCGGCGGCCTTGGTTTCTAGTGCATCCGCTCTCGGAGGGATTCCATCTCCTCCTTGAGCCTGAGCTTCTGTCGTTTGAGGTCCTTCAGTCGGTCATTGTCGGCGGCGGGCCTGCGCATCTCTTCCTGAATCTGCTGGTCCAGGGACTGGTGGCGGGATCCGAGTTCCCGGATCCGGGCTTCCACGGCCATGACGTCACGTCTCCTCGCTGATGGGACGGACAAGTGAACACCCGCTTTCCCCACCTGTCAGATCACATATGTTTGCTTCCGGTCGCGCTGGATCGCGCCGGCCGGGTCGGCGTTTGGGAGCCCCGTCGATGAGCGGAACGGACGGTTCAAGGCAGCCCACGAGGCTGGTGGTCGGCGTCTCCGGCGCGTCCGGTGCGACCTATGGCCTGCGGGTGCTGGACGCCTGCCGCGAGCTCGGCGTCGAGAGCCACCTGATCGTCTCCAAGGCCGCCGCCCTGACCCTGTCGCAGGAGGCGGGGCTCAGCCTCGCCGAGGCGGCGGGCCGGGCCGACGTCGTCTACCGCGTCTCGGATGTCGGGGCGGCGGTGGCCTCCGGCTCGTTCCCGACGCTCGGGATGATCATCGCCCCCTGTTCCGTGCGGACCATGAGCGAGATCGCCACCGGCGTGACCTCATCGCTGCTGACCCGCGCCGCCGACGTGACCCTCAAGGAGCGCCGCCCCCTGGTGCTGATGGTCCGCGAGACGCCGCTGCACCTCGGCCACCTGCGGACCATGGTGCAGCTGGCCGAGATGGGGGCGGTGATCGCCCCGCCGCTGCCGGCCTTCTACGCCGGCCTGACCAGCCTCGAGCAAATGGTCGACCAATCCGTCGGCCGCGCCCTCGATCTCTTCGGCCTGTCGTGGAAGCCGGTCCGCCGCTGGGGCCAGGACATCGGCCCGGCGGCCGCCGAGACGCAGGACACATGAGCGATATCTGGGCGTGGTCGACGGCGGCCTACGCCCGGCCGGGCGTGGCCGACCTGTGCCTCAATTTCCAGGACAGCTACGGCCAGAACGTCTGCCTGCTGCTGTGGGCGGCCTGGGCGGGCGTCCGCGACGGGGTGAGCCTGGCCGAGGCGGTGGCCTTCACCTCCGAGTGGGAAGGCGCCGTCGTGCACCCGCTGCGCGCCGCCCGGCGGGCGTTGAAGGCGCCGTTCGATCCCCTGGACGAGGCCGGCCGCGAACGGCTGCGCGAAAATGTGAAGGCGGCTGAGCTCGCCGCCGAGCGGCTGCTGCTGGAAGCCCTGGCGCGGATCGACCCCGGCCCCGGCGGCGCGTCCCGCCAGGAGGCCCTCGCGGCCGCCGCCAAGGCGTGGGGGGCGCCGCCGCCGGACGCCGAGCTGGCTGCGCTGGCCGCCGCCCTGCACTAGGATCGCGGCATGAACGACGACGCCGATCCCCTCGACGAAGCCGCGCTCGAAGCGCGTCTGGCCGACCTGCGCCAGGACCACGCCGATTTCGACGCCGCGATCCAAGCGGTGGCGCTCGCGCCGGTGCCCGACATGTTGCTGATCGGCCGGCTGAAGCGGAAGAAGCTGGCCCTCAAGGACGAGGTCACGCGGCTGGAAGAGCTGCTCACCCCCGACATCATCGCCTGACGCCCGCGGTTGACGCGGCGGCCCGGCGGCGCAAGCTGCCGACCCAAGAACAGACGCGGGAGACGACGATGGCGATGGCGGCCGAGGCCGAGGTTTCGATGGCCCATGACGGCATGGCCCCTGGCGAATGGGCGGCGCGCGTCGACCTCGCCGCTGCTTATCGACTGGTGGCGCTCTACGGCTGGGACGACCTGATCTTCACGCACCTGTCGGCCCGCGTGCCCGGCCCCGAACATCACTTCCTGATCAACTGCTACGACCTGATGTTCGAGGAGATCACCGCCTCGAACCTCGTGAAGATCGACGCCGACGGCCAGCCGGTCGGTCCGTCGGCCGGGCGGCGGGTCAACCCGGCCGGCTTCACCATCCATTCGGCGATCCACATGGCCCGTGAGGACGCCCACGCGGTGATGCACCTGCACACCCCGCACGGCCAGGCGGTGTCGGCCATGGCCTGGGGCCTGCTGCCCCATACCCAGACGGCGATGATCGCCGCCCACGACGTGGCCTATCACGAGTACGAGGGCATCGCGACGGACCTCGACGAGCGCGCACGGCTGGTCGAGGACCTGGGCGCCAAGAACGCCATGATCCTGCGCAACCACGGCACCCTCACGGTCGGGGACAGCGTCGGCGCGTGCTTCCTGCGGCTCTATTTCCTGGAGCGGGCCTGCGAGGCGCAGGTTCACATGTTGGCCGCCGGCCGCGAGAACCTGCACACGCCGCCGCAAGGGGTCGAGGCGAAGGTCGCCGACCAATCCGCGCCCAAGGGCATGGGCATGCTGGCCGAGCGCCTCGCCTGGCCGGCCCTGCTGCGCAAGCTCGACCGGATCGACCCGAGCTACCGAACCTAGGGCTATTGCGCGCGGCCGACGAACACCAGCCGCGAGCTGTTGGTCTTCTGACCCTGGGCGTCGAAGTCGGTGAGCTCGCTGACGATCGCCCGACCGCCCTGGATGGAGTCGCGTTCCAGCCGGCGGACGATCCGCCCGTCCACCTTGTGCTCCAGCACCCGCCGCGTGCCGTCCAGCCGCCGCAGGACCACCTCCATCGGCCGCGCGGTGATCGTGCCGTCCGGGGCGATCCGGTAGCCGGTGGTGCGCACCGGCACGCCGTCGTAGCGGGCGACGAAGCCCATGACGTTCCGCGTGCCGTCCCGCAGGGTGTAATCGGAGAGATAGGTCTCCTCGTCGCCGCGGACGGTGATCGTCAGGACCTGCTTGTAGGCCCCGCCGGTCGACTGAGCGGCGTCATAGGTCCAGACGCCGTTGAAGGGGTCGCGGTCGGCGGCCAGGGCGGGGCCCGCCGCCAGAGCCACGGCCAGGGCCGGCCCGATCCAAGGTCTCATCAAAGTCCTCCGGTTTCTTTCTGGTGATCTCTGTATGGCGAAGGTCTCCCCTATTGGGGCGGCCTGGGCGTTGGTATGCTGCCACCGAACCCAAGGGAGATTTTTCCGATGCAAATGAGCAAGCCGGTCGGGCTGACGCAGGACGACATGATCTTCCTGCGCAAGATGCTGATCGCGGTTCTCAGCTCGGACATCACCCTGTCCGAAGAGGACGCCATCAAGGCCGCGCGCCTGATCCACCGGTTCGGGCGCCTGCCCGACGCGGACTGACTGCAAGCTCGGCACGGCCGTCAGTACCGCAGCCGCGTCACCGAGACGGCGTTGCGGCGAACGGTCTCGATCGACATGTCGATGCGCTTGAACTCATTGGCGGCGTGCAAGGGCAGCTGGTCGACGAGGTTCGGGTTGCCCTTTCCGGCCGAGTCGATGAACTGGTTCTGGCCGCCGGCCTCCACCACCGAGTAGAGCGCCGGGTCCTTGGCTCCGAGCTCCATCATCCCGGCCCAACCCTCGCCGCCGTGGTGGCGCACCGCCGGCGGGCCATAGCCGAGCTGTGCCGAGGTGCGGCGATAGAGGGTCTCGCCCGGGAGGGCGGGCTTGGCCGGATCGAGCCTGGCGGCGTCGTAGTACTTCCAGAACACCGGCGCCCGCCACTCGGTCAGCGGCTTGCCCGGGTACTTCGGCCGAAGCTTGTCCAGCGTGGCGCGGATCGTCTGCGCGACGACGGCCTCGCGGTCGCGGCCCTTCAGGTAGTCGTGCTGGAGCGGCAGCCCCGCCTCTTTGCCCTGCAGCGCGCGCAGCAGCAGGCTGGTGCGGTACTGGTGGTAGCGGCCCTCGTCGACCTTGCGCCACCAGTCGCCGATCTCGGGCCCGAAGACCACCTCCGGGGCGGTCAGCAGCCATTGCCGCCAGAGGGTTCCGCCCGGGTGGTCATAGGTCCCGTCGGCGTCGAGATCCTCATACATGCCGTTGAACGCCAACATCAGCTCGGCGGCCTGCCGCACCTCGGGGTCGGCGGACCCGGCGGCGGCCGGACGCACGTAGGCGGCGAAGAAGTCGGGGGAGGTCTGGCCGCGATCGCGCGCGCCCTCTGCGTTCCAGATCTTTCGGTTGATCTCGCGCATGTCGAGCAGGGTCAGGTTCCGCCCGTCGGCGGCCAGCCGGTTGCCGAGCCAGGTCCGATAGGTCTTGCCGATCCGCGCGTCGTCCCCCTCGCGCATCCAGGAGGTGGCCTTGCCGTTCCAGGTATGGATGTAGCCCTGCTTCGGATTGACCATCCGGGGATACTCGCGTGGGCTCAGGAAGCCCTCCCACTCGTACTCGCCGGTCCCAGGGGTCGGCAGGCGGCCGTCGGCCGAAGCCGGCCGTTTGGGCAGCCGGCCCGCCTCCCAGTAGGCGATGTTGCCGGCGTCGTCGGCGTAACAGACGCCCAGGTTCCAGGCCAGGCGGCCGACGGCCTTCTCGAATTCGGCCATGTTGCGGGCCCGCGCCATCTCCACCGCGCCGACCCAGCTTTCCAGCTCGTGGCCGCGTTCACTGTTGCGCTGGGCGTAGGCGACGCCGTTGGCCGGATCCCACTTGATGACCGGACCGTGAACCGTCCAGGCGACCTCGTGCGTGACCGGCGCCGCGCCCTTCACCCGGATGGTTTCGGTGCGGACCTCCATGCGCCGCCATTGACCCTTGAACCAGTATCGATGGCGGTCGGCGGGATCGAGCTTCTCGGCATAGGTGTCGGTCGTCTCGGCGTGGCCGGAAGTCATCAGCCAGCCATGCCGCGCCGAGCGGCCGAGGATCGGCGGGCCCCAGCCGGCGTGGCTGAAGCCGGCTGTGTTGAAACCGCCGCCGACCAGATGCGATTCCGGCCCGTCCGAGGTCGCCTCCATCAGCAGCGGCCGGCCGCTGGCCGACTTCTGCGGGCCGATCACCAGGCAGCGGCTGGCGCCGACCACCGGCTCGGCCCGTTGCGGCGCCTCGCGCAGGGCAGCGAGACCGGCGGTCATCAGCGGCGGCGCCGCCACGGGGACCGCCTGCGCCGGCGCCCGGTCCTCACCCGGCGGGATGATCAGCGGCGAGTCCGGGTCGCTGAGCGGTACGACGTCGTCGAAGATCCGACGCCCGACCGTCGGGCCGTGGCGCTCGCTCATCGCGTTGAGGAAGGCGAGGTTCTGCAGCTCGTAGGTGTTGCCGTGCGGGGCGGCGATGTAGCTGAGGAAGTCGGTCAGCGTCCAAGGGGTCGGCTTGATCCCCCATTTGCCGAACTCGTACGGCGTCTTGGTCGCCGGTTCGGCCAGGGCCTCGGCGATGGCGCGGTTCAGACCGTCGACATAGGCCCGCATCATCCCCTGGTGTTCGGCCGGAAGGGCGGCGAACATCCGCATCAGCTCGGCCTCGGACAGCAGTTCGTCACGGGCCTGCTTGTCGGCCTCGACGAGGCCGGGCCCGAGGATTTCGGCCCGCGTGCCGTTCTTGGTGCGGCGGTTCAGTTCGATGTGCGCCAGCCGGTCCTGGCCCTGGCTGTAGCCGAGGCCGTACATCACGGCGGCCGAGGTCGCACCTTCGATGTGGGGCACGCCGTAAGCGTCGCGGTAGATCACCACCTCGCGCACCGGGGAGCCCTGCGCGCCCGCCACCCCCGACGACAGGAGCACCGCCGTCGCGGCCGCGATCATCGCCCGACGTCTGGCTGTCATGGAACTCTCCTTGCGACCAGCCGAGGTTAGGTTACGCGAACTGACCCGATGACACGGCCAAAGCGCGGGCGGCGGCAAGATCAAATCCACGACCGCCGCGGTGTCCGACGATCACCGGTCGGCCGGCAGGCGCGACCCTCAGCCGGCCCGGCGGGCGCGCTTGCGAACGTACATGGCCGCGTCGGCGCGCGCGACGATGGTCTCCGGCTCGAGGTCCTGCGTGATCTCGCACACGCCGTAGGCGACGCGCAGCGGGGCCGACCAGTCGCCGAACTGCAGGGGCTCGCGCTCGACGGCGCGGGCGAGGGCGGCGGCCTTGGCCTCGGCGGTGGCGGCGTCGGCCTGGACCAGGATGACCGCGAACTCGTCGCCGCCCATCCGGCCGACGACGTCGCTGTCGCGGACATTGGCGGCCAGCCGTTCGGCCACCGCCTTCAGCGCCGCGTCGCCGGCCGCGTGGCCGAACCGGTCGTTGACCCCCTTGAGGTCGTCGAGATCGAAATAGGCGAGGCTGGCGGCCGAGCCGTAGCGCAGCGCGAAGGCGCGGACGCGGCCGAGTTCGCGGACGAGGGCGCGGCGGTTCAGCAGCGGGGTCAGGGCGTCCCGGTCCGCCAGGCCCTCGACCTCCTGCAGCCGGGCCTTGAGGCGGCTGACCTCGCCGCGCAGGTCGTCGATCTCGCCGAGCAGGGTCTGGACCGCGGTGCGGACCGCAGGGGTCATGTCCGGCTCGGTCAGGCCGAGGAACTCGGTGGTGTCGGGTTGGCGGGCGGCGCCGGGCCGGGCGGCCGAGCCGGCCTGCTCCAGCGCCCGGCGGCGCATGGTCGAAAAGGTTTCGTTGCGGGCGCCGAAGATCTTCATGGAAAGGCGATCCAGCCTTGAGAGAATCGAACACCGACAGGGGTTTGAGTTAAATCCTATGCCAGTTGGTTGCGGGCGCATAGCCGGCGCCTATACTCCGCCGCCTTCCGGGCCGGGGCCCGCCGCTGTTTAGAAATCGACCGCACATGAGCGCCACCGTGCCCGTCGCCATCATCATGGGCAGCCGTTCCGACTGGCCGGTCCTGCGCCACGCCGCCGAGATGCTGGAGAGCCTTGGGGTCTCCTACGAGGCCAAGGTGGTCTCGGCCCACCGCACCCCGGACCGCATGTACGCCTTCGCCAAGGGCGCCAAGGCGGCCGGGTTCCAGGTGATCATCGCCGGGGCCGGCGGCGCCGCGCACCTGCCGGGCATGACCGCCTCGCTGACCGAGCTGCCGGTGCTGGGCGTGCCGGTGGAATCGAAGGCCTTGAAGGGCATGGATTCCCTGCTTTCCATCGTCCAGATGCCGGCCGGCATTCCGGTCGGCACCCTCGCGATCGGCGAGGCCGGGGCGAAGAACGCGGGCCTGATGGCCGCCAAGATTCTGGCCCTGTCGGACGCCGGGATCGCCGCCAGGCTGGCGGAGTTCACGGCCAGGCAGACCGAGAGCGTGGCCGAGACGGTCGAGGACGCCTGACGTGCAACCGCTGGCCCCTGGCTCGACGATCGGCATCCTCGGCGGCGGCCAACTCGGCCGGATGCTGGCCCAGGCC
>NZ_JBIIGK010000028.1:0-26698 GCF_044236515.1 Phenylobacterium sp. | reverse complement strand
TTCGACCAGCGCCGCCTCGTTGCCGAGCAGGGCGCCGTAGGTGAAGCTGCCGAGCGCCGTGATCGCCGCGAGCGACCAGAAGGCCCAGGTCCGCAGCGCGCGCAGGGCCGCGGCCTTGTCGTCGATGACCGCCGCCTCGGCTGGCCCAGCCTCGAAGGCGAGTTCTTCCTCTGTCGGCTTGCCGCCGCCCAACAGCCACATGGCCGGCAGCGACAGCGCGGCGATCAGCGCCGCCATGATCAGGCAGGCCGAGCGCCAGCCGACGCCGTCGATCAGATACTGCGTCAGCGGCGCGATCGTCAGGCCGCCGAAGTGCCAGCCGGCGTAGCAGATGGCGATCGCCAGGCCGAACCGGCGGCGGAACCAAGCCGAGGCCTGGGCCGTGACGCCGGCCATCATCATGATCTTGCCGACGCCCATCAGGCCGCGCAGCACGTACATGACGGTCAGGGAGTCGGTGAAGCTGACCAGCGCCAGGCAGACCGTCTCGAGGACCACCCCGGCGCACACCACGCGCACCGCGCCGAACCGCTCGATAGCCCGCCCGCCGAGCGGGGTCAGGGGCGCCGCCAGCCAGAATACCGACACCAGACCGGCCGTCGCCGCGCGGCTCCAGCCGAACTCCTCGCTGAGCGGCGGGACCATCAGCGAGAAGCCATAGAGGCCGCCGCCGTAGACCATCATGCCGGTGACGAACAACGCCGCCAGCACCCACCAGCCGCGATAGACGCCCGTCAGCCCCGCCATGACACCCCCCTTATCGTTGTCTCCCGGATCTCAGCCTCGGCCTCAGCCGAGGTGGATCCAGGTCGTCTTGATGTCGGTATACTTGTCGATGGCGTGCAGGGATTTGTCGCGGCCGAAACCTGACTGCTTGAATCCGCCGAACGGCGAGGAAATGTCGCCGTGGTCGAAGCAGTTGACCCACACCACGCCGGCCTTCAGCGCCTCGGAAGCCTTGAAGACGGTGTTGATGTCCCGGCTCCAGACCGCCGCGGCCAGGCCGTAGATGGTGTCGTTGCCGATCGCGATCGCCTCGTCGACGTTCTTGGCGCTGATCACCGACAGCACCGGCCCGAAGATCTCTTCCTGGGCGATGGTCATGTCGCGGCGGACATCCTCGAACACGGTCGGCGAGATGAAGTAGCCGTTCTCCCCGGCGACGGAGTCGCCGCCCAGCTTCAGCGCGGCGCCTTCTTCCGAGCCCTTGGCGATGTAGGCCATGACCCGCTTCATCTGGCTCTCGTCGACGACGGGGCCCATCTCGGTCTTGGGATCGAGGGGATCGCCGACCTTGATGGTCTTGGCGACCTTGATGACCTTCTCGACGAATTCCTCGCGGATCGGCTCCTCGACGATCAGGCGCGAGCCGGCGTTACAGACCTCGCCCTGGTTGTAGAAGATGCCCCAGGCCGCGGCGGTGGCGGCCGCGTCAAGGTCCGGCGCATCGGCCAGTACGATGTTCGGCGACTTGCCGCCGCATTCCAGGCTGACCCGCTTCAGGTTCGACTGGCCCGAATAGGTCATGAAGTACTTGCCGACCTCGGTGGAGCCGGTGAACGTCACCGCATCGACGTCCATGTGGACGCCGAGCGCCCGGCCGGCGGTCTCGCCGAAGCCGGTGACGACGTTGAACACGCCTTCCGGAATGCCGGCCTCGATGGCCAGTTCGGCGACCCGCAGGATCGACAGCGGCGACTGCTCGGCGGGCTTCAGGACCAGCGAGTTGCCGGCCGCCAGCACCGGCCCGATCTTCCACGCAGCCATCAACAGCGGGAAGTTCCACGGCACCACCGCGGCGACCACGCCGAGCGGCTCGCGGCGCATCAGCGAGACGGCCGAGCGGGCGGTGGGGGCGATCTCGTCGTAGATCTTGTCGATCGCCTCGCCGTACCAGCGGATGCAGGTGGCGGTCAGCGGCACGTCGACCCCCAGGGAGTCGCGGATCGGCTTGCCGACGTCCAGCGTCTCCAGCAGAGCCAGTTCCTCGCGATGCTGGTCGATCAGTTCAGCCAGCTTGACCAGCCGGCGGCCGCGCTGGGCCGGCGACATCCGCGACCAGACCCCGCTTTCGAAAACCTTGCGCGCCGCCCGGACGGCGCGGTCGACGTCTTCGGTGTCGCCGGCGGCTACATCGGCCAGCGACTTCCCCGTCGCTGGGTTGATCGAGGCGAAGGTCTTGCCCGAGGCGGCGTCCACGAACTTCCCGTCGATGAAGGCTTGGGTGCGCAGGCTCAGAGCGTTGGCCTTGTCGGCCCAGGTTTCTGTGGTGTCGAGGCTCATGGCGGGGATCCGATCGTCACTGAGATTTCAGATCGGCTTTTAACCCTCAGTGGCGGCGGATGCACGGCTTTCCAGCGCCGTCCGCAACGCCGAGGCCTTGGCCTCCGTCTCCCGGCGCTCGGCGGCGGGATCGCTGTCTGCCACGAGGCCGGCGCCGGCTCGCATCTCGACACTCCAGCCGTCGGCGTCCTGCGCGAAGGCCGCGGTGCGGATCAGGACGCTGGAATCGAAGCCCCCGTCGAAGCCCAGGCGGAACATGGCGCCGAAGAACGGGCCGCGCGGCGGCTCCAGGTCGGCGATCACCTTCATCGCCTGAACTTTTGGCGCGCCGGTGATCGAACCTGGCGGGAACGTCGCGTGCAGCAGGTCGACGGCGGTCCGCCCTTCCGCCAGCCGGCCGGTGACCTTCGAGACCAGGTGATGGACATTGGCGAAGCTCTCCAGCCGGAACAGCGCCGGCGCCGCCACGCTGCCGACTTCGCACACCCGCCCGAGGTCGTTGCGCATCAGGTCGACGATCATCAGGTTCTCGGCCCGATCCTTCGCGGAGGCGAGCAGGGCCTCGGCGTTGGCGCGGTCCTGCGCCAGATCCGCGCCGCGCGGCGCGGTGCCCTTGATCGGCCGGGTCTCTGCCAGCAGCACGCCGTCCTGCGCCCGAACCTCGACGAACCGCTCCGGCGAGTTTGAAACCAGCGCCAGACCCGGCAGGCGCAGGTAGCTGGCGAACGGCGCCGGACTGGCAATCGCCAGACCATCCAGGACATCCGCCGGCCGGGCGCCGGCCGCCAGCCTGCCGCGCCAGCGCCGCGCAATGTTCGCCTGGAAGATCTCGCCGGAGCGGATGCGAGCCACCACCTCTGCGACCGCCGCCTCGTACTCGTGGGGCGGGTCAGCCTCGAGATCGGCCCCCGGCGCAATCGCGCGGGGGGGCGGCAGCGAAAGCCAGCCCAACGCCTCTGCGGCCCAGGTCCGCGCCTCCTCGCTGTCGCTTCCACGGCCGATGGCGACGATCCTGCGGCGTCGGTGGTCGAACGCCAGCAGCGCCAGGTACCGCGCGCAGGCAAGGTCGGGCCAGCCCGAGAGCCTTGGCAGCCCGAGATGTTCGACGCGGTCTCCGAGCTCGTACCCCGCCAGCCCCGCTACGCCGCCCTGAAAGGGCGGACCCTCCGGATCAGCGGGCAGGGGCGGCCCGGCCAGCGCCGCGAGGGCCTCGAACGGATCGCGCGGATCGTCGGCCGCCAGCGTCAGCGTCGCATCAGGCCGCGCGGCGACGTAGGACCAGGGGCCGTCCCCATCGGAAATCAAGCCGATGGCCCACGGCTCTTCGGCCAAGGCCGTCAACACCGCCGCCGGCTCGCGCCAGGGCGCCTCGATAAACGCAACGGCTTGCATTCGACGAGGCTTTAGCGTGGCCGACCCGCTCGGGCTACCGTCTCCAGAGGGATCGTCATGGCCGGAATTCGCCCGGCCATGACCGGGGAGGGCGCCCGCCCTCAGGCCTCCTGGATCGCCGACAGCTTCCAGTCAGAACCCGGCTGGCGGACGAACGTCCACAGCTCGGTGGTCTCAGTCGGCTGGTCGGAGTCTCCGGCGATCATCTGGCCGCTGGCGCGGTCGATCATGTAGTCTCGGCTCTCGTAGCGGATCGCCGCCGTGACGTATTCGCGGTCGGCCTCGCGCCAGGCCTCGGCCACGTCGGCTTCCAGCAGGCGGGTGCCGCTCACTTGGTTCCGGCGGCCGCGCGTCGCGTTCTGGCTGAGCTCTTCGGACAGGAACGACATGATCTCGGGCGTCGTCCGCTCCCGCAGCGCGCCGTAGTCCTCTCGACCGAAGGCGTCCTGCACCTCGACCAGCAGGCGTTCGAAGGCGTCGCGGTCGGCGCTGGTGACGGCGATCTCGATTAGCGGACCGGAAGCCGCCGGGGTCGGCGGGACCGCGCCGCCGCCGTAGCCGTACGGCTGCTGCGGCGCCTCGAAGCGCGACGTCTGGCCATAGCCGGCCGCAGCGAGGGCGGGTTTCGGACGCCGGATCAGCTTCAACAGCAGGAAGATCGCCCCGCCGATCAGCGCGCCCTGGAGCAGGGCGGCGAAGATGCCGCCCATGCCGGCGCCGAAGCCGTTGCCCAGCAGGGCGCCGATCAGGCCGCCGGCCAGCAGGCCGCCCAGCATCCCGCCGGCGAAACCGCCGAAGCCCGGGCGCCGGGCCTGCGCCTGGGCCGGACCCGGCGTCGCGGCGTTGGGTCGGGCCGCCGTCTGCTGCCCCGGCTGCGGCGACGTCATCGAGCGCTGGACCGGCGCCGTCTGGTTTGGCGCGGTCTGGGTGCGCGGCGGTGCAGAGAAGGTGCGCCCGCCCCGGCTGCCGAAGCTGCCGCCACGCCGCGCGTCGGCGGGCTCGGCGGCCAGCAACGTCACCGCCAGCGTCACTCCAAGGGCGCAGCCCAGGCGCGTCCGCATACCACTCATGACTTAGATTCTCCCTTTGCCGCTCACATATAGGCGGCCCCGACCCGGGCCGGTAGCTCAGCCGGCGCCTACGCCTTCGAACAGGCCCGCATTGTAGTCGCGGATGGCGTCCATGATCTCCTCGCGGGTGGTCATGACGAACGGCCCGTGGGCCACCACCGGCTCGCTGATTGGCTCTGCGTGGGCGAACAGCAGGAGGGCGTCGGTCTCGGCGGCGATCTCTACCGTGTCGCCGGCAAGGTCGAGCTCGACGAGGTTCCATTCCGCCGCGGCGCGGCCGTTCACCGTCACCTGCCCCCGCGCCACGTAGAGAAAGACGCTCCGCCCGCTGAGCGAACCGAAACCCGTCCGCCCGCCGGCCTTGATCTCGATGGTGCTCATGAAGACGCCGGTCAGCGAGGCGATCGGCCCCGTCTGGCCGCCCCAGCTCCCGGCGATCAGGTTGACCGCGACACGCCCCTGGTCAGCCCCCAGCGCCGGGATCTGCTCGCGTTGCAGCCCGGTGTAGCGGGGCTGGGTCATCTTCAGCCGCGAGGGCAGGTTGACCCACAGTTGCAGGATCTCAAGCGGCCCGCCGGTCTGAAGGAAGCGCTCCGGCGACACCTCCGAATGGATCAGGCCGGAGCCGGCGGTCATCCACTGCACGCCGCCGGCCCCAATGATGCTCTCGTGGCCGGCGCTGTCGCGATGCGCAAGCTCCCCCTCGAGCACGAAGGTGACCGTCTCAAATCCACGGTGCGGATGCGGTCCGAACGGCAGGCCGCGGTTGTTCGGCGGATAGACCTGCGGGCCGTGGTGGTTGAGGAACAGGAAGGGGTCCACCTGCGCCACCTGCGGTCCAGGCACCGGGCGGCGGGTGGTCAGATCGCCGATGTCGTCGCGGTAGGCAGGGTGCTGGGCGGTGATCGTCTTGAGCGGCATCGGCGGTCCTTTTGAAGGACAACGCATAAGCCGGCGCGAGGTCCGCGCAAGCCGCCGCGCATCCCAAAGCCCAGCCTGGCGTTTGATCCCGACAGCGATTGTCAGGGAAGGAGCAGGCGTGGCGTCACGTTGGCCCGAGCGGCTTTGGATCGTGCGGCATGGCGAGAGCGCCGGGAACGTGGCCCGCAACCTGGCCGAGGCCTCGCGCCACGGCCGCATCGACATCGCCGACCGCGACGTCGACGTGCCGCTGTCCGCCCTGGGTGAGAAACAGGCGTGCGCGCTCGGCCGCTGGTTCTCCGAAATGCCCGCGGGCGAGCGACCGGAGGTGGTGCTGAGCAGCCCCTACGTGCGGGCCATGCGCACCGCCGACATCGTCCGCGACTGCGGTGGCTTCTCCCACGACACCCACCGGCCGACGCCGGACGAGCGGCTGCGGGAGAAGGAGTTCGGAATTCTCGACCGGTTGACCCGCTATGGCATCGCCGAACACCACCCCGAGCAGGCCGAGTTCCGCCGCCTGCTGGGCAAATTCTATCACCGCCCGCCGGGCGGCGAGAGTTGGTGCGACGTGATCCTGCGGCTGCGCAGCGCCCTCGACACCCTGTCGTTGCACCATGCCGGCCGAAGGGTGCTGATTGTCAGCCATCAGGTCGTGGTCCTCTGCCTGCGTTATCTGATCGAATGCATGACCGAGGAGGAGATCCTGGCCATCGACCGCGGCCAGGACGTCGCCAACTGCTCCGTCACCGAATACCGCTTAGACGGCTCGGCAGGGCCGAACGGCGAACTCAAGCTGTTCCGCTACAACTTCACCGCCCCGCTGGAGCGCGAGGGCGCGCCTGTCACGACCGAGCCGGACGCGGCCGTGGCGGCGCGATGAGCGCGCCGACGCTCGTCACGCCGGACTACCTCGCCGGCTGGCCGCCGCCTGCCGTCTCGGACCAGAGCGACAAGGAAGCGCGCGGCCGGGTGCTCGTGCTGGCCGGCGGCGCGGAGGTGGCCGGCGCCACCCGCCTGACCGGCGAGGCGGCGCTTCGGGCCGGGGCCGGCAAGCTGCAGATCGGGGCCCCAGCCAGCCTCGCCCGCGACTTGGCCCTGGCCCTGCCGGAAGCCCGGGTGATCGGCGCCCCCGAAACCCTGGCCGGCGAACTCGCGCCCGAGGCGGCGGAGGTGCTCGCTGACGCCTTGGCGAACTGTCAGGCCGCGGTGATCGGCCCTGGCATGATCGACCAGCGACCGGCCGGCGAACTGGCGCTGCGCATTGTCGAGGCCGGCGGCCCGCCGATGGTTGTCGACGCCGCTGCGATGGCGGCTCTCGGCGACCAGCCGGCGCGCACCGCCGCGCGACATGGCGAACTGGTGCTGACCCCCCACGCCGGCGAGATGGCCCGGCTGGTCGGCGCCTCCAAGGACGAGGTCTGCGCCGATCCGCTGGCCGCCGCCCGCCACGCGGCCGCGGCGCTGCAGGCGGTGATCGTGCTGAAGGGCGCCCGTACGGTGATCGTCTCGCCGGACGGTTCGGCCTGGCGACATGACGGCGGTCTGGCCGGCCTGGCCACGTCCGGCTCCGGGGACGTCCTGGCCGGCGTCATCGCCGGACTGATCGCCCGCGGCGCGCCGCCGGTTCAGGCCGCGGTCTGGGGCGTCGCCGCCCACGCGCGGGCCGGCGCCCGGCTGTCGCAGCGCGTGGCGCGTCTCGGCTTCCTGGCCCGCGAACTCGTCGACGAGGTGGCCCCGGCCCTCGCTGAACTGGGCGGCGCCTGACGGAAGGTCGTATACAGGCGGCAAGACCCATTCGGAGTTCGCGATGATCCTTCGCCCTTCCTGGCTGGCGTGCGCTTGCGCTGCGGCCCTGCTGATCGCCTGCGCCACCCCGGCCGCCCCGCCGGCCCCGCCGCTGGCCGACGCCCCGCCGCCGCCGGCGGCGCCGCGGCCCAAGCCCTATTTCGGAACCTTCGGTTTTGACGTCGCCGGCATGGACCGCAGCGTCGCCGCGGGTGACGATTTCTTCGCCTACGCCAATGGCGGCTGGGTCGCGCGGACGGAAATCCCGGCCGACCGCTCCAACCTGACGAGCTTCGCCGTCATCGCCGAGACCGCGGCCCAGCGTACCCGGGCCATCATCGAGGAGGCCGCGGCGACCGGCGCGGCCGAAGGCTCCGACGCCCGCAAGATCGGCGACTATTACGCCAGCTTCCTCGACGAGGCCGCCGTCGAGGCCCTCGGCGCCGCGCCCTTGAAGCCGGACCTTGCCCGCATCGACGCAATTCGTACCCGCGCCGACCTCGCCCGCCAGCTCGGCGCCACGCTGCGAGCCGACGTCGACGCCCTCAACGCCACCGATTTCTACACCGATCGGCCGCTCGGCGTGTGGGTCGCCGAGGACCTCGACGATACGACCAAGTACCGGCCCTATCTGATGCAGGGCGGCCTCGGCATGCCCGATCGGGAATACTACGTCGGGACCAGCGCGCGGTTCGCCGAGCTGCGCGACAAGTACAAGGCCCACGTCGCCGCCATGCTGCGGCTGGCCGGCTATTCTGACGTCGAGGCCCGCGCCGCCCGCGTCCTGGCGCTTGAGACCGCCATCGCCCGGACCCACTGGACCGTCGACCAGACCGCCGACATCACCAAGGCCAACACCGTCTGGACGCGCGCTGAGCTCGCCCGCAAGGCGCCGGGTCTCGACTGGGCCGCCTTCCTCACCGCCGCCGGACTGCAGGATCAGCCGCGCTTCGGCGCCTGGCAGGACACCGCCATCGCCGGCTTCGCCAAGCTGGCGGGCGACCAGCCGATCCAGGCCTGGCGCGACTACCTCGCTTTCCACGCCATCGATCGCGGCGCGCCCAACCTTTCGAAGGCGTTCGTCGACGAGCACTTCGCCTTCAACGGCCAGGCCCTCTCCGGCACGCCGCAGCAGCGCGAGCGCTGGAAGCGGGCGGTCGATGCGACCAGCGGCGCCCTCGGCGAGGCCGTCGGTCGCCTCTATGTTCAGCGCCACTTCAGTCCCGAGGCCAAGGCGCAGGTCGAGGAGATGGCGCGCAACGTCCTCACCGCCTTCGGCCAGCGTATCGACCGCATCGACTGGATGACCGCCGAGACCAAGGCCGAAGCCAGGCGCAAGCTGGCTAACTTCCGCGTCTACGTCGGCTATCCCAATAAGTGGCGGGACTATTCGGGCCTGACGGTGGTGCGCGGCGACGCCTACGGCAACGCCCAGCGGGCCGAACTCTTCGAATACCGCCGCAACCTCGCCAAGCTCGGCGGGCCGGTGGACCGCGAGGAGTGGTTCATGACGCCCCAGACGGTGAACGCCCTGTTCGCGCCGTCGCAGAACTCGATCATCTTCCCGGCCGGCATCCTGGAGCCGCCGTTCTTCGATCCCAACGCCGATCCGGCGGTCAACTACGGCGCCATCGGCGGGGTGATCGGCCACGAGGTCAGCCATGGCTTCGACGACCTGGGCGCCCAGTTCGATCGCGACGGCAACCTGCGCAACTGGTGGACGCCGGCCGATCTCGCTCAGTTCAAGGCGCGCACCAAGCGGCTCGCCGACCAGTACAGCGCCTATCAGGTCTTCCCCGACCTCAAGCTCAACGGCGAGCAGGTGCTGGGCGAGAACATCGCCGATGTCGCCGGCCTCGCCACGGCCTACGACGCCTGGAAGCTGTCGTTGGACGGCGCTCCGGCCCCGGTGCTTGATGGGGTCACCGGCGACCAGCGGTTCTTCCTCGGGTGGGCGCAGAACTATCGCACCAAATACCGCGAGGCGGCTCTGCGCCGGGCGGTGGTCACCGGCGTCCACTCGCCGGGCATGTACCGCGCCCTGACCGTCCGCAACCTCGACGCCTGGTACCCGGCCTTCGACGTCAGGCCGGGGCAGAGGCTGCACCTCGAACCTGCCGACCGGGTGCGCATCTGGTAGCGCCCATCCGGATCGAGGATCCCGCCGACCCCCGCATCGCCGACTACCTGGCGGTGCGCGAGCGCGACCTCGTCGGCCGCAATGGCCGGTTCGTCGCCGAAGGACGGGTGGTGGTTGAAAAGGCGATCGCCGCCGGCCGCCATCCGCTGACCTCGGTGCTGGTGGCCGAACAGCGCCTCCCGTCGATAACGGACCTCCTGTCCGGACTGACCGACGCGCCGGTCTATGTGGCCGCGCAGGGGGTGATGGACGCCATCGCCGGCTTCCCGATCCACCGCGGCATCCTGGCGGTGGGGAGACGCGCTGAGTTCTCGGCCGCGGAGCTGCTGGCCGGGCTGCCGACGCGAGCGCTGGTGGTGGCCCTGTCGGGGATCGCCAACCACGACAACATGGGCGGGCTGTTCCGCAACGCCGCCGCCTTCGGCGCCGACGCCGTGCTGTTCGACGCCGGGTGTTGCGACCCGCTTTATCGCAAGGCGATCCGCGTCTCGGTCGGCGCGGCCTTGGTTGTGCCGTTCGCCCGGGTGGAGGGCGATCTCGTCGCCATGCTCGCCGCCCACGGGTTCGAGGTGCTGGCGCTGTCGCCTTCGGGCGAGGTCGAGTTGGACGACGTCAGGCGGACGCCCCGCACGGCGGCGTTGTTCGGCGCGGAGGGACCGGGGCTGTCGCCGGAAGTCCTTTCTCGCACCCGGACAGTGCGGATCGCCATGAGCGGCGGGTTTGACAGCCTCAACGTTGCGACGACCAGCGGCATCGTGCTGCACCGCTTGGCCGCCGCTAGCCGAAGCGGACTCCGGAGATGACCACGTCCATCACCGTGTCGCGGAAGACGGCGGCGCCCGGCTCGCCGGCCGCCGCGCCTGCGGCGACGAAAAGCGGCGCAAGATGCTCCTCGCGCGGATGCGCCTCGCGGGCGTACGGGGCCCCGTCCCACGCCTGCAGGATCGCCTCGCGACCCTGCGGCTCGCTGACCGCCCGCGCCAGCCAGGCGTCGAACGCCGCCGACTTTGCGGTGAAGGCCGGGGTGAAACCGCGCATGTTGTGCCAGCTCATGCCGGAACCGATGATCAGCACCCCCTCGTCGCGCAGCGGCGCCAGGGCCCGCCCGGCGGCCAGATGCAGCGCCGGATCAAGATCGCCCTGAAGTGACATCTGAACCACCGGGATGTCGAACTTGGGCAAGGCCACCTTCAGCGGCACGAACACGCCGTGATCGTAGCCCCTGCGGGCGTCGCTCGCCGCGGGCAGCCCCGCCGCTTGCAGGCGCGCGACCACCTCGCTCGCCAGGCCCGGCGAGCCCGGCGGATCGAACTCAAGCCGGTAGGTGTGCTCCGGAAAGCCGCGGTAGTCGAAGATCAGCTCCGGGCGCTCGGCTGCGCCGACCGTGAACGCGCCCGCCTCCCAGTGCCCGGACACCACGAGGACCGCGCGCGGCGGCTCGGGGAGGTCGACGACAAGGCTCTTCAGCCACGCCGCCGTCTTGTCCCAGGTGTCGGCCGGGCCGCGGGTCCAGTCCATGAAGAAACATGGACCGGCTCCATGCGGGATGAAGAAGGTCGGCTGACGCATGGCCTTACGCCGCCTTCCTCGCGGCGTTCGCGGCGTGCCGGTCGATCAGGTCGGCAAACGCCGCGGCGAACTTGCCGAGGAACTGGCCGGTCTGCTCGTTGACCAGCTGGCCGTTCTCGTCGAACAGCGCCAGCGAGTTGCCGATATAGGCTTCCGGCTGCATCAGCGTCGGCATGTCGAGGAACACCAGCGTCTGGCGCAGGTGGTGGTTCGCGCCAAACCCGCCCAGAGCGCCGGCCGAGGTCGAGACCACCGCCGCCGGCTTGCCGCTCAGCGGCGCCTGGCCATAGGGACGTGAGCCCACGTCGATGGCGTTCTTCACCGCGCCGGGGATCGAGCGGTTGTATTCGGGCGTGACGAACAGCACCGCATCGGCGGCCGCGATCTTCTCGCGGAAGGCGGTCCATTCGACCGGCGGCGTCGCCGTCTCCAGGTCCTGGTCGTAGAAGGGCAGGGCGCCGATCTCGACGAAGTCGAAGCGCAGGTTCGTCGGCGCGCGCGCAGCGATCTCCTTGGCGATCTTCCGGCTGGCGGAATCCTTGCGCAGGCTGCCGACGATGACGGCGACGTTGCGGGGGTGGGACATGAGCGATCTCCGATAACGATGGCGGGAAGTTGGGGTCTCGCTCGGATGTTGATAATCCGGGCGGAGCGCATAAGTTTGTTGCCGAAGGAGAAGCAATCTTGGACCGCTTCGACGAGATGAACGCGTTCGCCGCCGTCGCGGAGGCGCGCAGTTTCACCCAAGGCGCCCGGCGGCTTGGCATCTCCGGGGCGCAGACGTCCAAGCTCATCGCCCGCCTGGAGAACCGGCTTGGCGCGCGGCTGCTGAACCGCACCACCCGCGACGTGTCTCTGACCGACACCGGCCGCGCCTACCTGGAGCGGGCCCGCCTGCTGCTCGAGGATTTCGACAGCCTGGAATCCTCGGTGCGCGACCAGAGCGGCCCGAGCGGGCTCCTGCGAATATCGGTCCCGGTGTCGTTCGGCGCCAGCCAGCTCACGCCCGCCCTGCTCGACTTCGCCTGCCAGTACCGGGACGTCGCCCTGGACGTCCATTCCACCGACCGGATGGTCAATCTGGTCGAGGACGGGTTCGACGTCGCCGTGCGCATCGGCGCCCTGGCCGACTCCTCGCTCGTGGCGCGGAAGCTGGCGGCGGTGCGCCTCGTCACCTGCGCCTCGCCCGACTACCTCGCCCGCGCCGGAACCCCGACCTCGCTGGAGGACCTGGCCGCCCACGAGGCGATCATCGACACCAACGCCAAGGACCCGACCGTCTGGCGCTTCGGCGGCCAGGGCGAGCGGCACGACGTGCGGGTGCGCGGCCGGCTCAGCTTCTCGGGCGCCCACGCCTGCGTCGCCGCCGCCCGTCAGGGCTTCGGCGTCACCCGCACGCCGGCCTTCGCGGCGGCGGACGACCTGCGATCCGGCGCCCTGACGCCGATCCTCTGCGGCTTCGAGCCGGAGATGATCTACGTCCACGCCGTCTACCCACATGCGCGGCATCTGGCGGCCAAGGTTCGGGTGTTCGTCGATTTCCTGGCCCAGCGCTACGCCGGCGAGCCCGAATGGCACCAGGGCTGGGGCAGCCGGCACCCCGTGCCCTACGCCGCCGCCGTCGCGCTCCCGACCAGCTGATCGCGCAGCAGGCCGAGCGCCGTCTCCAGCGCCTGCACCCGCACGGCCGCCCGGCCGACGTCGCCGTACCGCAGCTCGCGGTGCAGGGTCGGCCGGTTTGTGCGCGCGCAGGCGAAATGAACGAGCCCCGCCGGCTGGCCCGGCCCGCCCTCGGCGAAGCCGGTGATCGCCACCGCGACGTCGGCCCGGGAGTGGGCGAGGGCGCCCTCCGCCATCGCCCGGGCGCAGGCCTCCGACACCGCGCCGTCGGTCTCCAGGATCTGGGCCGACACGCCCAGCATCTCCTGCTTGGCCTCGTTGGTGTAGGTGACGAAACCCCGCTCGAAGGCGTGCGACCGCCCCGGCATGTCGGTCAGCAGCGACGCCAGCAGGCCGCCGGTGCAACTCTCCGCCGCCGCCAGCTTCAGGTTGCGGTCGCAGGCCTCGCGCAGGACGAAGTTCGCCAGGGTGTCCACGGCGCCGGGGATGGCGGGATCGAGCGCTTCGGCCATGGTCTGTCTCTTTCCCCGGACTGAACCCGTCGCCCAGGCGGCGGTTCCTCTTGCTTTTCCAGACGCTGGCGGCTCGTTAGGACCGATGACAGCGGAGCCGACAGTCACCGTCGCCGGCGCGGGCGCCCTTGGCCTCGTCACGGCCCTGGCCCTGGCCGACGCCGGGTGGCGGGTGACGCTTGCCGACCCCTCTGGGGCCAACGCCTCGGGCGTCGCGGCGGGCATGCTGGCCCCCGCCTTCGAAGCCGTCCTGGACGACTCCGCCCGGCCGCATTTCGAGGTCCTGCTCGCCGCCCGCAACCTCTGGCCGGCGCTCGAGGCGCGGGCCGGCGTGCGCCTTGACCGCGCCGGCGCGCTCGGCGTCGGCCCGGCGTCCTGGCTGGCCGAGGTCGCAGACGGCTTCGCCAGCCTCGGCTTGCGCGCCGCCGAACTGCCACGCGCCGCCGCCGAGGCCCTGACCGGCGGCCTGCCGTCAGACGCCGCGGCGTTGCTGACCCGCGAGGACTGGCGCCTCTCGCCGGCCCAGGCGCTGGGGGCCCTGCGCGCGGCGGCGCAGGACGCCGGCGTCGAGTTGCGCACGGACGAGGTGCGCGAACGCGGCGAGGCCGACTGGCTGGTGATCGCCACCGGCGCCTCGACGACCCTCGCGCAGGTCGCGCCGGAACTCGCCGCCCTGACGCCGATCAAGGGCCATATCCTGCGGCTGCCTGACGCTGCGCCGCCGGCCATGACCATCCGCGGGCCAGGCGTCTACATCGCCCCGGCCAATGGCGGCGTCGCGGTCGGCGCAACCATGGAGGCGGGCGTCGGCGACCCCGTCGTCGATCCGGCCCAGGGGCCGCCCCTCCTGGCCGCCGCCGCCCGCGTCACCCCGCGTCTGACGGGCGCCGCATACGAGCTCCAGGCCGGCGTCCGCGGCGCCACCCCCGACGGCCTGCCGCTGGCCGGGCTCAGCCGCACGCCCCGCGTGGCCATCGCCGCCGGCGCCCGTCGCAACGGCTGGTTGCTGGCCCCGCTCGTCGCCCGGGCCGTGGTCGCCCAGCTGACCGGCGCGGAGCCGGGACCGTTCGCCGCACGCCTCGATCCACGCCGCTTTGGCCCAGAAGGTTAGCGCCGCATTAACCATAACCGGGCCCCATAGGGGTCATGGCGATTCAGGCGATCCGAGGCGCGGTCGAGACGGCGATCCAGCGCGCGTCGAACGCCACCGGCGTCGACTTCTCGTTCCTGATGCGCACGGCCAAGCGCGAAAGCGGCTTCAACCCGCAGGCCAAGGCGTCGAGTTCCTCCGCCGCCGGCCTCTTCCAGTTCGTCGAACAGACCTGGCTCCAGACCCTCAAGACCCACGGCTCGAAGTACGGCTACGCCCGCTACGCCGAGCTGATCACCAGGAGCGCCGACGGCCGCTATCAGGTCGCCGGGGGCGAGGCACGCCGCGCGGTGATGGACCTGCGGCTCGACCCGCACGCCGCCTCGCTGATGGCCGGCGAACTGGCCTCCGACCACGCCGCTTACCTGAAGGGCCGGGTCGGGCGCGACCCGACCGCGGGCGAACTTTACGCCGCCCATTTCCTCGGGCCGCAGGGCTCGGCGAAGCTGATCGAGGCCGCGTCCTCGCGGCCCGACGCGGCCGCTCACCACCTGTTCCCTGACGCGGCCCGGGCCAACAAAGCCATCTTCTACCGCGACGGCCGGCCGGCCTCGGTGGCCGAGGTCTACGCCAATCTCACCCGCACCGGCGGCGCCGGCCAGGCGGTCGCCCCCGCCCAGGACGAGGACGGCGGCTTCATCCAGTACGCGAGTGCGCGCCGCGCCGATCGCGCCTCCGAACAGGACGCTCTCGTCGCCCTGATCCTGCGCGGCGCCCAGCCCGCCGACCAGCTCGGCGTCGGCACCCGCCTGACGGGCTCGATCTTCACCAGCGAGATGCTCCGCGTCCTCTCCGACGCCCGCGACAGCTGACGCGGGCTCTCTCCGTCTGCCGTCCTGGCCGGAAGAGGGAGCCTACCGCCCCGTCTGTTTCTGCTCCGCCTCGTAGAGCTTCCACTGCAGGTCGATGATGTAGGCCTGGATCGCCTTGGCGTCGGCCTCCGTCATCTTGGTCTTCACCAGCGGATAGTTGGCCCCGCCGTCGGCGAAGCCGGGCATGCCGCGCGCCCGGCTCGCGCCGTGCATGACCACCGCCATGAACCGGTCGTGGGCGTACTTCGGCATGTAGCGCAGGTCGGGGATCGCGCCGCCCAGGATCCAGGCGCCGCTGCCGTCGAGGCCCGCGCCGTGGCAGTTGGTGCAGCGGAATTTGTTGGCCGCCTGCTGGCCGGCGCGCAGGATGGCCGGGTCGGTGATGCGCGGCGGCGGTTGCGGGACGCGCGGCACGACCACCTGGCGGTCCGGGAACGGCGCCGTCCCGTTGAGCTTGAAGGCCAGCAACCGGGCGCGGCCGCGCTTTGATTCCGGCGTCGCCATGTGGCTGTTGGCCCCAAACAGGCGCGAGCTGGAACCGAACCCGACGGGGACCAGCACGTACTGTTCGCCGCCCTGGCGATAGGTCACCGGCGTGGAATGGATCGCCGAGCCGGTCTGCACCGACCATAGCTTGCGCCCGTCCTGGGCGGCGTAGGCGGAGAATTCGCCGGTCCCCTGTCCCTGGAACACCAGCCCGCTATGGGTGGACAGCACGCCGCTGTTCACCGACAGCGGCTGCGGGATCGACCAACGCGACTCCTGCGCCACAGGGTCCCAGGCCAGCAGCCGGCCGGCCGGGGCCGCGCCATAGCCGCCGCCTTCGGCGTAGTCGTAGATCGGGATGTAGGCGAGGCCGGTGTCGGGGTTGAAGCTCATCGGCCACCAGTTGCGGCCCGACAGGGTGCGCGGCTTGCCGCTGGCGTCCGGCCCGCTCAGGTCGGCCTGCCGCCGCTCGGACACCGGCTTGTGCGAGATCAACTGGCCGGTCTTGGCGTCGAGGATGAAGAAGATCCCCGACCGCGGCATGGTCAAAACCACGTGGCGGTTCTGGCCGCCGACGTTCAGGTCGGTGATGACGATGTTGTGGTTGTCCGGGTTGCCGGGATAGTTCGGGTTCGAAGGCTCATAGCCCTTCACGTGCTTGGCCGTGTGGTAGTGCCAGACGTATTCGCCGGTATCGGCCTTCACCGCCACGATCGAGCCCGAGAACAGCCGATCGCCACTGGTCTTCGAGGCGAAGTCGGGTCCGTCGCCCGGGGTTGCGGTGCCATAGATCAGCAGGCGGGTGGTCGGGTCGTAGGCCAGGGTGTTCCATACCGCCCCGCCGCCGGCTTCCCACCAGCGCTCGCCCGACCAGGTCTTGGCCGCCATCTCCAGCGCCTTGTTGGGCTGGCCCTTGGCCGGGTTCTCTGGCGTGTTCCAGAACCGCCAGGCCATCTTGCCGGTGTTGACGTCGAAGGCGGCCACCGACCCGCGGACGCCGGAGTCGGAGCCGTTGTAGCCGATATAGACCTTGCCGCCGCCGACCTGCGGCGCCCCGGTCGGCCCGGTCTGGGTGCTGTCGGCGCAGATCGGCGATTCCCACAGCTTGGCGCCCCGCTCGGCGTCCAGGGCGATCATCCGGCAATCGCCGGTGGCGACGAAGACCTTGCCTTCCCACACCGCGACGCCGCGGCTGGTCCGCGCGGCCCACGAGTTGCGCATGGCGGTCAGGTTGACCTGTGGGTCGTAGCGCCACTTCAGCCGGCCGGAGCTGGCGTCCACCGCATAGACGCGGTTGAGCGAGCCGGAGATGTAGATCACCCCGTCGACGACGATCGGCTCGACCGGCAGACCCATCGGGCTGTCGATGTCCAGCGACCAGGCCAGGCCCAGGTCCTTGACGTTGCCGGCGTTGATCTGGGTCAGCGGGCTGAACCGCTTGGCGCTGAAGTCGCGGCCGTTGACCAGCCAGTCGCCGCCGGCCGCCGCCTCGGCCTGCACCCGCGCCTCGGTCACCGCGCCCGGCCCCTTGGAAGCGGGCCCACGCGCCTGCTGCGCAACGGACGGTTGAACCACCATGGCCACGGCCAGCACGGCCGCGACGGAACCTGCGATCCGCTTCATCGACGCCCTCCCCAGGATCTTCTTGTCGGTCCGCTTGGGCGGATCCGTGATCTCAGATGGGCAGGTTGGACTGTCTGGGGCTGGCGGGCAAGGGTGGTGCCGGATGCAGGGATTGAACCCGCGACCTTCGGTTTACAAAACCGCTGCTCTACCGCTGAGCTAATCCGGCCCTTTGCGTCCGCGGACCGATGCCACGACCCGGCCCGCTTGCCAACTGCCCGACGCGGCGCAGCGTCCCGGGGGCGCGAAGGCGCTTGCCGCGCGCCGCCGTCGGACGATAGGTGAGACCTCAAACAGCTGGAGAGTCAAAGCGTGATCGATGATCTGGTGGTCGTCGCCGGCGGGGGCATCGGCGGGCTGGCGACGGCGCTGACGCTGCACCAGATCGGCGTGCCCTGCGTGGTCATGGAAGCGGCGCGCGAGATGCGTCCGCTCGGCGTCGGCGTGAACCTTCAGCCCAACGCCATCCGCGA
Source organism: Phenylobacterium sp. (assembly GCF_044236515.1). Lineage (GTDB taxonomy): Bacteria > Pseudomonadota > Alphaproteobacteria > Caulobacterales > Caulobacteraceae > Phenylobacterium. Next base: position 8,859 of record NZ_JBIIGK010000028.1, on the reverse strand, counting down.
ACTCTACGACCTCGGCATCACCGAAGCCGAGCTCGACCGGGTCGGCAAACAGGCCAAGGAGTGGGCGCTGGTCGGCCTGAACGGCCACGACGTCTATTCTGAACCGCGCGGGCGCCTGGCCGGCTACGACTGGCCGCAGTACGCCATCCACCGCGGCGAATTCCACATGCTGCTCTACCGCAAGGTCGTCGAGCGGCTCGGCCCCCAGGCGGTGCGCCTCGGCTGCCGCGTCACCGGCTACCGCAAGACCGCCAGCGGGGTCGAGGTCCACTACGAACAGGCGGACGGGACGAAAAGGGAGGCGCACGCCCGGCTGCTGATCGGGGCGGACGGCATCCATTCGGCGGTCCGCTCCCAGATGCATCCGACTCAGCCGCCGATCCACTGGGGCGGGGCGATCATGTACCGCGGCGTGACCTGGGGGCGGCCGATCCGCACCGGCGCCTCGTTCGTCGGCCTCGGCACGCACCGCCATCGGGTGGTGTTCTACCCGATCTCCGAGCCGGACCCGGCGACGGGGCTGTCGATGATCAACTGGATCGCCGAGATCACCACCGACAACGCCGACGGCTGGAAGCATCCAGGCTGGTTCCGCGAAGTGCGGCCCGACGATTTCGCCCATCACTTCGACGGCTGGACCTGGGACTGGCTGGACGTGCCGGCGATGATCCGCGCCGCGGACTGCGCCTTCGAAAATCCGATGATCGACCGCGATCCCGTGCCCACCTGGGTCGATGGGCCGGTGGCGCTGCTCGGCGACGCCGCTCACGCCATGTATCCGACCGGCTCCAACGGCGCGAGCCAGGCGATCGTCGACGCCCGCGTTCTCGGGGCGGCCTTCTGCGAGCACGGCGCGACGCCCGCCGCCCTGGCGGCCTTCGACGCCAAGCTGTGCGGTCCGATCTCGCAGCTCATCCTGCGCAACCGCGGCGCGGGGCCGTTCGGCCTCCTGAACCTCATCGACGATCGTTGCGGCGGCGAGTTCGAGAACGTCGACGACGTCATCCCGGCCGCCGAGCGCGAGGCCTTCATGGCCGGCTACAAGGCCGCCGCCGGCTTCGCCATCGAGACCCTGAACGCCGCGCCGCCCACCATCGCGCCGGGCGCCCGAGTCGCGGCCCTCGCGAGCTAGAGCGAGGCGGGCATCGCCCGGCGGTACTGCACGAAGCCCGGCTTGTCGGCCACCTGGTCGTACAGCTTCATGGCGTCGGTGTTGGTCTCGTGCGTCAGCCAGTAGACCCGGCTGCAGCCCATCTTCGAGGCGGCGTCGTAGACATGGCCGATCAGTTTACGGCCGATCCCCTTCGCACGTCGGTTCGGGGCGACGAACAGGTCTTGCAGATAGCAGGTGTCCGCCGCCGTCCAGCAGGTGCGATGACGGATGTAATGGACATGGCCGACCGCCTCCTCGCCGTTCGGACCGTCGGTGTCCCAGGCCAAGGCGCACCACATCGGCTCGGCCGGGTCGAGCAGCCGACCAAAGGTGACATCACTGACCTCGGGCGGAATCACCACCTCGTAGAAGTTCTGGTAGCCGAGCCACAGAGGCTCCCAGACGGCCCGGTCGTTGGCGGTCAGCGGGCGGATTTCGATCGGCATTCTCAGGTCCTGTACGTTGCTCTGTGGTCAAGCTTACAGGATCGATTGCAGTTCTGCGATTGCACTTGACGAAGCCTCCGCCACGCCGTGCATTCCACCCAAACCAAACGGGAGGGACGGCCATGAGACGCCGCGATTTCATCACCGGCGCCGCCGGTGCGGGGCTGGCTGGTCCGGCCATGGCCCAGCAGCTGGCGTCGACCGTGGTCAAGCAGAAGCCGGACCTCGGAACCGATCTGGCCATCCTCAACGGCCGCATCTGGACCATGGACCCGTCCCGGCCGCGGGCCCAGGCCGCTCTGGTGCGCGCCGGGCGCATCGTTCATGTCGGCAGCAATGCCGAGGTCCAGGGCATGGCGCGCGGCGTGCGCCGCATCGACGCCGGCGGCCGCACGGTCGTGCCCGGCTTCATCGACAGCCACACCCACCTGGAGATTGCGTCCTACTACTACGCGGGACTGCAATCGGACGTGCACTCGCCGCCGATGACCAGCGTGCCGCAGATCCTCGGGGTCCTGCGGGCGCAGGCCGCCCGGACCGAACCGGGCCGCTGGGTGATCGGCCGCGGCTCCTTTGGCCTGCAGAACCTGCTGGCGGAGAAACGCTTCCCGACCCGCCTGGAGCTGGACACCGTCAGCGAGCGCCATCCGGTGGTGTTCATGGGCGGCTTCCACGGCTGGTCGATGAACACCATGGCCTTCAAGATGCTGAAGCTCTGGGACCCGGCCGAGGCGCGCGAAATCCGCTGGCGCGATGGCCGGCGCAAGGTCGGCACGGACGTCGCCCGCGACGCTGACGGCCGGCCGACCGGCGTCGTCACCGAGACCTTCGACCTGATCCCCAACGACGCCCACACCTATGCGGAGAAGCGTGAGGCGCTGCGCACCCAGGTCGTGCCGAACTTTTCGTCCAAGGGCATCACATCGGTCGTGACCATCCCGCTGTTCGATGACGACATGCCGGTGGTCCAGGAACTACAGGCGCAGGGCCAGCTGCCGATGCGGGTCCGCTACTATCCGACCGTGCCGGCGATGATCTCGCTGGAATCGGTCCGCCAGTTCGCTTTGTCGCCAGGTTTCGGCGACGACATGCTGCGCTTCGGCGGCATCAAGATCTTCGTGGCCGGGGCCGGCTATGACGCTGCGCTCAAGCCCGTGACCGATCTGAAGTGGACCCAGGAGGAGCTCGACGACGTCGTCTGGCGCGCCCACAAGCAGGGCCTGCAGATCCTTATGCACCAGGCCGGCGACAGCCTGCGTAACACCCTGGCGGCGGTGGAGAAGGCCCAGGCTCGGCTGCCCCGCGACCTGCGCCACCGCCTCGAGCACTACTCGACCCTGACGCCGGAGGAGATGGTCCGCATGCGCCGGCTCGGGATGAAGGTGGCGATCACCGCTCCGAACGGCCGCGGCGCACGGCCCGCCGGCTGGGCCGCCCAGCCGGTGCCGCGCTATCGCACCATGATCGAGCAGGGGTTGGAGCCGGTGGCGATTTCCGACGCCACCGGGACGGTGCCGTTCTTCTCGCCGATGCTGGGGATCGGCGGCATGGTCGCCTCGCCCCAGGAGGGCGGCTCGGCGCCGGCCGGCCAGTCGCCGGACCTCGAAGACGCCATCCGCATGTTCACCCAGTGGGCCGCGAACTCGATCTTCGAAGGCGACGCCAAGGGCTCGATCACACCGGGCAAGCTCGGCGACTTCGCGATCCTCGACCGCGACCTCACGACGACGAAAGCGGCGGATTTGTTCGACGTGAAAGTGGACGCCACTGTGCTAGGCGGACGGCCGATCTTCGAGCGCTAGCCTGCCTCAGAGCGCTAGCTGCGCGTCCAGTCAAGGCAGCCGGCCGGCAGGCCGGCCCCGCTGACCAGCAGCGCACCATGGCGGTATAGCGTCCAGCGGCGCCCGGGTGGCACGTCCGCGACCACGATCCCCATCCGGCCGTCGGCCGAGACCAGCCGCGCTTCTGCATGGGCGAGGGCAGCGAAGACCTGGTCAGGCCGCAGACCCGGCCGGAACACCACGGTGGCGAACGCCTGCGGAGGGGGCGGCCACAAGGCCCAAACGGCGGCAATCCCCGTCGCCGCCGCAAGCAGCACCACCGCTGCGCTGGCCCCGAGCCGCCTGGGCCTTTTCGGCCCACCCATTAGCCAGAAGCCGATGAGGAGCGGGACGAGGCCGAAGGCCACCAGCCAACCGAGGTCCCAAGCCAGCGGGTCGTCGCTGTCCACCCGGATGCGGTGAATGCCCAGCAGCCAATGAAAGAGAGCGGCGTCGACGACTTGCCAGGCGCCGAACCCCAGCAGAACGGCGGCCAGCATCCGACGTGGATCGCCGCGCTGACGCCGTCGCCAGAGCCCGAGCAGGGCCGCCGCTGCCAGAACGTACATCAGGGCGTGGAAATAGCCGTCCCAAAGCACCTGCACGCGAAGGTCGTCCATGCCGCGAACGAGGCTCAACAGGTGATGCCACTGCAGGATCTGGTGCAGCAATATGCCGTCGAAGAAGCCAGCGAGGGCGACGCCCAGCAGCATTGCCCAGCCGATCGAGCCTGACACCCGCATGTGGCGCTCCCGTAGAGCTCCAACGCCCGGCTTGCCGGCGTGTTCGCCCGATTCAGATTTGACGGTCTCTGCGGTGCCGGACCAGCCAGGCGGCGATGACGCCGGTGGCGACGACGCCGATCAGCAGGGTCGAGACGGCGTTGATCTGCGGGTTCACGCCCAGCCGCACCTGGCTGTAGAGCCGCATCGGCAGGGTCGTGGCCCCGGGCCCGGAGGTGAAGCTGGCGATCACCAGGTCGTCCAGCGACAGGGTGAAGGCCAGCATCCAGGCCGCCGCTACCGCCGGCGCGATGTTGGGCAAGGTGACTTTCAGGAAGGCGCCTACGGGCGTGCAGCCGAGGTCCTGCGCGGCCTCTTCCAGGCTGCGGTCGAAGTCGGCGAGCCGCGCTTGGATGACCACCGTGGCGTAGCAGAGCGTCACCGTCGCGTGGCTGAGCGTCACCGTCCAGAAGCCGCGCGGCAGCCCCAGGCTGACGAACAGCAGCAGCAGCGACAGCCCCAGGATCACCTCCGGCATGACGAGGGGCGCGTAGATCATCCCGAGGAACGGCAGCCGTCCCCGGAACCCGCCGCCGCGCACCAGGGCGATGGCGGCCAGAAGGCCGAGCCCCGCCGCCAGCGTCGCCGAGATCACCCCGACCCGCAGCGTCACCCAGATCGCGTCCAGCATCTGCTGGTCGCGGAAGAGGGCGCCATACCAGCGGGTCGAGAATCCGCCCCAGACGGTGACCAGCCGGCTGTCGTTGAACGAATAGAGCACCAGCAGGACGATCGGCGCGTAAAGGAAAGCCAGGCCGAGCCCGACCGCGACCTTGTTGAAGGCCGTGGGTCCGCTGCGTCGGCCGCTCATCGGAGGAACCGCGCCTGGCTGCGCTGGAAGACGACGATCGGGATCACCAGCGTCGCCAGCAGCACCACCGCCACCGCGGAGGCCGCCGGCCAGTCGCGGTTGGCGAAGAACTCGGTCCAGACGGTCTTGCCCAGCATCAGGGTGCCGGAGCCGCCGAGCAGGTCGGGGATCACGAACTCGCCGACCATCGGAATGAAGCACAGCAGCGAGCCGGCCAGCACGCCAGGAAGGGACAGAGGGAAGGTCACCCGCCAGAACGCGCCCACCGCCGTCGCCCCGAGGTCCCGCGCCGCCTCGATCAGGCTCTCGTCCTGCTTCTCCAGCACCGCGTAGAGCGGCAGCACCATGAACGGCAGGTAGGCGTAAACCAGGCCGATCAGCACGCCGGCGTCGCGGTTCAGCAGGTTGACGGCCGGCAGGCCCAACGCCGCGAGGCCGGCGTTGAGCAGGCCGGCGGGCTTGAGGATCGCCACCCAGGCGTAGATGCGGATCAGGAAGCTGGTCCAGAACGGCAGGATCACCGCCATCACCAGGGCGTTGCGCGTCGCCGTCGGGAATCGGCTGATGCCGTAGGCGATCGGATAGCCGATCAGCAGCAGGATCAGCGTCGCCAAGGCCGCGAACTTCAGGCTCGACAGATAGGCGACAGCGTAAAGCTGGTCCTGCGTCAGCCGCGCGTAGGTCTCGAAATCCAGGGCGCGGACGAACGCCGCCAGCCCCTCAGCGCCGGCGCTCCAGTCGATCCGCGGCGCATAGGGCGGGATCGCCAGCGCCACGTCCGACAGCGACAGCTTGGCCACCAGCAGGAACGGGAAGGCGAAGAACAGGCCGAGCCAAAGATAGGGCAGGACCGCCGCCAGTCCCGCGCGCTGCGCCTTCACTGGGAGAGCGCCTTCATTGGGTCAGCACCACGGCGGCGTCGGGGTCGAAGGTCAGCCAGACCTTGTCGTCCCAGCCGATCGGCCGCTCCACCGTCCGGGTGGCGTTGGCGCGCGCCGCCCGCACCGTCCGGCCCGGCGCGATCTCGACCACATAGGTCGTCCAGTCGCCGAGGTAGGCGATGTCCACCACCTCGCCGGCCAGGCGGTTCGGCCCCGCGGGCGGCGGGTCCGGATGGAGGACCATCTTCTCGGGCCGCACCGCCAGCCAGGCCGTGGCGTCGTGCGCCTGCGGCCCGCTGAGCGCGACCAGCCCGTCCGCCGCCTCGGCCGAGGTCAGGCGCAGGCGACCGTCCTCGGTCCCCGCCACCCGGCCTTCGAACAGGTTCACCTCGCCGATGAAGTCGGCCACGTAGCGGCTGGCCGGCGCCTCATAGACTTCCGCCGGCCGGCCGATCTGCACGATCTGGCCTGAGCGCATCACCGCGATCCGGTCGGCGGTGACCATCGCCTCTTCCTGGTCGTGGGTGACGATCATGAAGGTGATGCCGAGCTCGTGCTGCAGGCGCATCAGTTCGAACTGCGTCTCGTCGCGCAGCTTCTTGTCGAGGGCGGCCAGGGGCTCGTCCAGCAGCAGGATGCGCGGACGCGGGGCGATCGCCCGCGCCAGGGCGACCCGCTGGCGCTGTCCGCCGGAAAGCTGGTCGGGGCGGCGGCCGCCCAGGCCCTCGAGCCGGACCAGGGCCAGCATCTCCTCGACCCGGGCCGAGGCCTCCGTCTTCGACAGTTTCTGGGGCTTGAGGCCGAACGCGATGTTCTGGGCGACGCTGAGGTGTGGAAACAGGGCGTAGGACTGGAACATCATGTGCACCGGCCGCGCGTGCGGCGGCAGGCGGGCGATGTCCTGGCCTTCCAGCAGAATGCGGCCGGCGTCCGGCGCCTCGAACCCGGCCAGCATCCGCATCAGGGTGGTCTTGCCGCAGCCAGACGGGCCGAGCAGGGCGAAGAACTCCCGCTCGTAGATGTCGAGGCTGACGTCCTTCACCGCATGGACGTCGCCGAACCGCTTGGTGACGCCCTCGAAACGGACGAGCGGCCGCGCGCCGGGCGCTTCCCAGGGCGCGAACGCCGAGCGGACGGCGCCGAGGGAGCGGGGCCCGCTCACTGACCGGTCAGCACCCGCGTCCACTGCCGGTTCACCTCCCTCAGCAGGGCCTGGTCCTTGGCGGTGGTGACGAAGAAGCGGCTGACCACCTCGGCCGGCGGATAGACCGTCGGGTCGTTGCGCACCGCCTCGGCCACCAGCGGCGTCGCCTTGGCATTGGCGTTGGCATAGTGGGTGAAGTTGGTCGCGCGCGCCGCGATTTCCGGCCGCAGCATGAATTCCAGAAACTTGTGCGCCGCCTCGGTGTTCGGGGCGCCGGCGGGAATGGCGAAGACGTCGAACCACACCTGCGTGCCTTCCTTGGGGATGGCGTAGGCGACCTTCACACCGTTGCCGGCCTCGGCCGCTCGGTCCTTGGCCTGCAGGATGTCCCCCGAATAGCCGATGGCCAGGCAGACGTCGCCGTTGGCCAGACCCTCGACGTACTCCGACGAGTGGAACTTGCGCACATAGGGGCGGATCTTCAGCAGCATGTCGGTCGCCGCCGCATAATCCGCTGGGTTCTTCGAATTCGGGTCGCGTCCCAGGTAGTGCAGGGCGACCGCATACATGTCCTCGGACGCGTCCAGGAAGTTGACGCCGCAGTCCTGGAGCTTGGCGAGGTTCGCCGGCTCGAACACAACCTTCCAGCTGTCGATGGCGACGCCCGGCAGCCGCTTGGCCACCGCGTCAGCGTTGTAGCCGATGCCGATCGTGCCTTGCATGTAGGGGACGGTGTAGCGGCCGCCCGGATCGAACGGCTCCATGTGCCGCATCATCTCCGGCGACAGGTTGGCGAGGCCGGGCAGCTTCGCCTTGTCGAGCGCCTGGATCGCGCCAGCTTGAATGTAGCGCGGCACGTTGTGGTTCGACGGCGCGACGATGTCGTAGCCGGTGTCGCCCTGCAGGACCTTGGTCTCGAGCACCTCGTTGGAATCGAAGGTGTCGTAGCGGACCTTGATCCCGGTCTCCTTGGTGAACTCCTCAAGCAGCGCCGGGTCGATGTAGTCCGACCAGTTCAGGATGCGCAGCTCGCCCGCGCCGCCGCCGCCCTGGCCACAGGAGGCGACCGCCAGGGCCGCCGCCGCTCCGGCGATCGCGCGCCACCATCCGCCCATGCGTCTCGTCCTCCAGCCGGGAGCGATCCGCCCTCCGGTCCCCGGCCGAACGTTTATAGGCGCCGCGGGCTCCGCCTCAATCCCAACTGCGCTACGCGCTAGCGGTTGGGCGTCGCCGCGGCCTATAAGGCGCCGTCTTTCCAAGCCCGGAAGCCTTATGTCCCGCATCCTGATCACGTCCGCGCTGCCCTACATCAACGGGATCAAGCACCTCGGGAATCTCGCCGGCTCGATGCTGCCGGCCGACGTCTTCGCGCGGTTCAAGCGGGCCGAGGGCAATGAGGTCCTCTACATCTGCGCCACCGACGAGCACGGCACCCCGGCGGAGCTCGCCGCCGCCGCCGCCGGCCAGGACGTGCGCACCTATTGCGACGAGCAGCACGAGATCCAGAAGACCATCGGCGCCGCCTACGGCCTGTCGTTCGACTGGTTCGGCCGCTCGTCCAATCCGCCGAACCACCGCCTGACCCAGCACTTCTGCGAGGTCCTGGAGGAAAAGGGCCTGATCGAAGAGCGGACCGATCGGATGATCTATTCCCTCGACGACAGGCGCTTCCTGCCGGATCGCTACGTCGAAGGGACCTGCCCGGTCTGCGCCTATCCGAAAGCGCGCGGCGACCAGTGCGACAACTGCGGCCGCTTGCTCGATCCGCTGGACCTGAAGGACCCGTACTCGGCCGTCTCCGGCTCGCGGAACCTCGAGGTGC
>NZ_JBIIGK010000140.1:0-7985 GCF_044236515.1 Phenylobacterium sp. | reverse complement strand
GCGGGTCGCGATCACGAACACCCGGGGGCGCGACTGCGGCAGGAAGGCCGCCGCATCGATCTCCAGCGCGCCGAACCGGTAGCCCTGCGACGCCAGCGCCCGGGCCAGGGCGGCGAAATCGGCCCCGCCGCGCGACGTGAGCAACCCGACGACGTTTTCGATGACGATGGTCCGGGGCGCGCGGCCCTCTCTGGCCAGGGCCTCGACCAGCCGCCAGAAGCCGAAGAAGGCCGAGGAGCGTCCGCCGCCCAGACCGGCGCGAGCGCCGGCGAGACTGAAGTCCTGGCAAGGCGACGAGGCCCACGCGAGGTCGGCGCCGCCGGGCAGCCGCGCCGGGTCGATGGCCCAGACGTCGCCCTGGTGGAAATGGCCGGCGGCGTCCGGGAAGTTGTCGCGGTAGGTGCGGGCCTTCACCGGGTCGAAGTCGTTGGCGAAGGCGCAGGACCAGCCGGGGCCGAGACCCTGCCGGGCCATCCCGCCGCCGGCGAAGAATTCGTAGTAGGCGAAAGCCGCGTTCACGCCGTTATTGGTAGGCTGATTTGCGGCCGCTGAAGAGGAGCGAGAGATGCGCAATCGGGTGTGGGCGCTGGCCCTGCTGCTGGCCGCCTGCGGGCGCGAGGCCGAGACGCCGGCGAAGACCGCTGCGCCGCCCGCGCCGGCGGCCGCGCCGAAGCCGCCCGGGACCGTCAGCGACTTCAGCCAGCCGATGATCGCCCGCGGGACCGAGCCGTTCTGGGCGGTGAAGATCGACGGGACCCGGTTCACCCTGTCCGAACCGGGCCAGGCGGATGTGGCGTTCGAGGCCCCCGGCGCCCGGATTTCCCCCGGGCGCGCCGACTGGACCGCGACCGGGCCGGACGGGCGGACCCTGGTCGTGACGCTGTATGTCAGCGAGTGCTCGGACGGGATGAGCGACCTGCGCTATCCGATGACGGCGGAGGTCGAGACGGCGGGGCGGACCCTGCGCGGGTGCGCGGCGAAGGCCTCGGAAGCGCCGCGCGAGGGCGGTTAGCCCTGGCCGAGTTCGAGGGTCGGGATCTGCGAGGTCGGGATCTGGGACTGGGCCGACGCCTCGCTGGCGTGCGGCACCGGCAGGAGCAACCCGACGCCCACGGCGATCGCCGCAGCGGCGGCGAGGAAAGCCTTCAGCGACATGGGATCTCCGTATCCTTCTGTTTCGGCTCAGCTTCGTGCTGGCGACCGCCTGCTGAACATACAGCGTACGGAAGGGTTCCTAAGGTGGAGCTAAGACAGGCTTAGAGCGCCGTTAATCGTCCTGAGGCTTAGTAGACCTGACCTTCGGAAGGCCGACCATGTCCAGCCGCGCGCTCCATCTGCTGATCTACGCCAGCCGCTGCAAGGTTCCATGGGGCGACCAGGGGCCGGAGGTCGCCTCGATCCTCGACGCCTCGATCCGCAACAACGGCCAAGCTGATGTCACCGGCCTGCTGCTGGTCCACGACGGCTGGTTCGTGCAGGCGCTGGAGGGTCCGATGCAGGCGGTCCTGACCACCTATGGCCGCATCTCCGCCGACCCCCGCCACGGCGATTGCCGCGTCCTGCGCGCCGGGCCGGCCCAGGGGCGCAGTTTCGCCGAGTGGCACATGTGCGCCCGCGCCCTGACCTCGGCCGACGGCGCCATCCTCGACACCCTGGCGATGCGCGGCGCCTTCGAGCCGCACCGCCTGACCGGTCCGCAAGCGCTGCGCCTGCTGACCGCCGTGCGCGGCGTGCAGGACAGCGCCGGCCGGCGCGCCGCCGGATAGATCCGACAACGCCGCATGGCGCCCCGGCGCGGGCGGCGGCATAAGGGGGCGATGCACGACGGCGCCGCCGACCTCGATTCCCGCCCGCTCGACGCCGCCCGCGACATCCTGCGCCGGACGTTCGGGCACGCGGAGTTCCGTGGACTGCAGGCCGATGTCATCGCCGAGGTGCTGGCCGGGCGCAGCTGCCTGGCGGTGCTGCCGACCGGCGGCGGCAAGTCGCTTTGCTATCAGATCCCCAGCCTTGTGCGGCCGGGCCTGGGTCTCGTCGTCTCGCCGCTGATCGCGTTGATGGCGGACCAGGTCGCTGGTCTCGTGCAGTCGGGGGTCGCCGCCGCGCGGCTGGATTCCAACGTCGAGCCGGCCGAGCGGGCGGAGACCTGGCGGCGGGTCGAGGCCGGCGAGCTCGACCTGCTCTATCTGTCGCCCGAAGGGCTGATGCAGCCCTGGATGCTGGAGCGGCTGTCGCGCACGCCGCTCGCCTTGATCGCCATCGACGAGGCGCACTGCGTCAGCCAGTGGGGCCACGATTTCCGCCCCGAATACCGGATGCTGGGCCGGCTGGCCGAGCTGTTCCCGGGCGTGCCGCGGCTGGCGGTGACCGCCACCGCCGACGCCCGCACACGCGAGGACATCCGCGCCGAGCTGCGCCTGGAGGCCGGCCGCGAGTTCGTCGCCAGCTTCGCCCGGCCCGAGTTGATCCTGTCGGCGGAACGCAAGAAGGGCGGCAAGGAGAAGCGCGTCGTCGAGCTGGTCACCGCGCGACCGAACCGCTCGGGCGTCGTCTATGCCGGCTCGCGCGACGGGACGGAAAAGCTCGCCCAGGCGCTGCGCGAGGCCGGGGTCCCCGCGCTCGCCTACCATGCCGGGCTGGAGCGGCGACTGCGGACCGAGCGGCTGGAGGAATTCCTGGAGGCGGACGCGGCGGTGATGGTGGCGACCATCGCCTTCGGCATGGGCGTCGACAAGCCGGACGTCCGCTTCGTGATCCACGCCGACCCGCCCGCCTCGATCGAGGCCTATTGGCAGGAGATCGGCCGGGCCGGCCGCGACGGCGACCCGGCCGAGGGCATCACCCTCTATGGCGCCGCGGACATGTCCTGGGCCCTGCGCCGCATCGCCGACCGCGACGTCGACGAGGGGGTCAAGCAGGTCCAGAACCGCAAGGTCCGCCAGCTCTACACCCTGCTGGACGGCACCGGTTGTCGGGCGGCGGCCGTGCGCCGCTATTTCGGCGAGACCGAGGTCGAGCCGTGCGGCCAGTGCGACCTGTGCTCAGGCTCGGTGGACACGGTGGACGCGACCGAGGCGGCCCAGAAGGCGCTGTCGGCCGCCCACCGGCTGGGCGGCCGGTTCGGGCGCGGCCGGCTGGTCGACCACTTGCTGGGCAAGACCAAGGACGTCACCGAGCACGAGCGGTCGCTGTCGACCTGGGGCATCGGCAGCGAGCTGTCCGTCGCCCAGTGGCGGGACCTGACGGAGCAGTTGTTGTTCGAGGGGCTGCTGAAGGAAGATCCCAACGAAGGCCGGCCGCTGGTCGGCATCGGCGACGCCGAGGCGGTGCGCGCGGTCTTTCGGGGCGAGCGGCGGATCGCCATGCGCAAGCCGGCCGAGGGCCATGACGCGGCGACGCGGTCGGGCCGGCCGCGCAAGCGGGGCGGCCGCGAGGCGGTGGCCATACCGCCCGCCGACCAGCCGCTTTTCGAGGCGCTGCGGGCCTGGCGCTCGCGCGAGGCCAAGGCCCAGCACGTGCCGCCCTACGTCATCTTCCACGACCGCACCCTGGCCGAGATCGCCGCCGCGCGGCCCGGAAGCCGCGCGGCGCTGGAACGCCTGAACGGGGTCGGCGAAGCCAAGCTCGCCCACTATGGCGAGGCGGTGCTCGAGGTGGTCGGGGCCTTCGTCTAACCGTCGATGTCGAGGCCGAGCGCCAGGCGCCCGGCGTAACGCAGCTGCGGCTTTTCCTGCAGCGGATGGAAGCGGGCGCCCTGCACGTCACGGAACGCGCGCTCCAGGCCAAGGCCGCGGTAGAAAGCGCCGCCGCCGGCCAGCTCCATCGCCTTTTCGACCGTGCGGATCGCGCCCTGGCCTGCGAGGGTGCGGCCGATCATCGTACGGTTGGTGGTCTCGGGGCCCGGCCTGGCGGTCTGCGCCGTCGCGACCATCTCGTCGAGGGCCATCTCGGCGGAGGCGAAGGCGGTTTCCATTTCGCCGGCCAGGCTGACGAGGGCCTCGTCGGCCGGCTTGCGCCGCGCGACATCCAGGGCCTTGGCGCGGGCGGCCTCGGCGACCCCGACATAGGCCGAGTAGATGATCGGGAAGGCGATCATGCTGATGCCGTGGAACAGCGGCCCCCACTTGCCCTGCGGCCGGCGCCCGGCGATGGCCGCGTCGGCGACGAAGACGCCGTTCAGCTCGACATCGTTGGAGCCGGTGCCGCGCATGCCGAGCGTGCGCCAGGTGTCGAGGACCTTCACGCCGTCGGCCTTCATCGACACGCCGAAGTGCAGGACGGTCGGACCGGCCTCCGGGTCATCGTAGACGGCGCTCGTCATCATGAGGTCACCGGCCGGACTGCCGGAGGAGAAGACCTTCCGCGCGGTGATGCGGAAGCCGCCTTCGACCTTCTCGGCGACGCCGGCGCTCTGCAGCCAGTCGGAGCCGCCGGACGAGACCAGCACGAGGTCCTCGGCCGCGACCCGGCGCAGCAGCCCGTCGGTCGGCGCGCCCTCGTTGCGCCAGCGCCAGACGGCCAGGGCCACGAGGTGGCTGTGCATCGAATAGGCGAGGCCGGTCGATCCGCAGGCCCGCGCCAGGGTGCGGACGATGGCGCAGGTCTCGGCATAGGTGGCCCCGCCGCCGCCGAGCTCGGCGGGGACGTGGGCCTTGAAGAAGCCCTCGCGCTTCAGGAGGTCGTAGGAGTCGGCGACGAAGCTGTCGTCGGCGTCGTGCAGCGGGGCGGTCAGGGCGATCTGGGCGGCGGCCGCGTCGGCGGCGGCGATCCAGTCGGTCTGGCGTGTCAGGGTGTCGGACATCGGGTGTTCCTCTCTATTGAGGCCCTGATCTCATGACCAACCGACGTTCCTCCAGTTCAGGAACTGAATCTGGCCGGTACAGGAACTGAACTGGGCAGCCTCGCGCGCGAGGGCTAGAATACCATCGTTATCCCCGAGGGAGGTATCCAATGGCGCAGGCCGGTTATGCGCAGTTCTGCCCCGTGGCTATGGCGGCGGAGGTGCTGTGTTCGCGCTGGACGCTGGTGCTGATGCGCGAGCTGCTGTTCGGATCGACGCGGTTCAACGACCTGCGCCGGGGATTGCCGCGGATGTCGCCGGCCCTGTTGTCGCAACGGCTGAAGGACCTGGAGGCGCTGGGCGTGATCCGCCGCGCGCCGGGTCCGTCCGGCGTCCTGGAGTATCACCTGACCCCGGCGGGCGAGGAGCTGCGGCCGGTGGTCGAGGCCATGGGCGTCTGGGGCCAGCGCTGGATCGACTCCGACCTCTCCCTGCAACAGCTCGATGCGCAGCTGTTGATGTGGGACATGCGCCGGCGGCTGAACCCCGAGCCGATGCCGAAGCGGCGCAGCGTCATCCAGTTCCAGTATCCCGAGCGACCGGCGGCCGAACGCTGCTGGTGGATGGTGGTGACGCCGGGCGAGCCCGTCGACCTGTGCGGCGTCGATCCGGGCTTCGACGCGGACCTTTATGTAACGAGCGACCTTCGGACCATGACGGCGATCTGGATGGGCTATGACACCGTCCGTGGCGCGCTGGCGACCGAGCGGCTGAAGCTGGTCGGCGACCGGGACCTGGCGGCGAACATGCAGACCTGGCTGGGCCTTTCGACCCTCGCCGCGGTGGCGCGACCGGCGGCCTAGACGTCGACCTCGGCGTCGAGGGCGTTTTCCTGGATGAACTCGCGGCGCGGTTCGACGAGGTCGCCCATCAGGCGGGTGAACATGTCGTCGGCGTCGTCGGCGTGGTTCACCTTGACCTGCAGCAGGGTGCGGGCTTCGGCGTCGAGGGTCGTCTCCCACAGCTGGTCAGGGTTCATCTCGCCCAGGCCCTTGTAGCGCTGGATCGACAGGCCCTTGCGGCCGGCGTCCATCACCGCGCCCACGAGGTCGAGGGGCCCGCGGACCGTGGTCGCCTTGTCCTTGCGGGTGAAGGTGGCCTGGCCGGAGAACAGCTCCGAGAGCTCCTTGGCGCGTTCGGCCAGGCGTCGGGCGTCGGCGGCGTGCAGCAGGATGTCGTCGAGCACGACCCGCTCGGAGACGCCGCGCTTGATGCGGCTGAAGACATAGCCGCCGCCCTCGCCCTTCTCGCCGGTCCAGGCGCCGTCGCCCTCTTCGGCATAGAGATCGAGGCGCCGGGCCGCCGCCGCGGGGTCGCCGCCGCCGTCGACGAACAGGCCGGCGAGGGCCGCCTGCTCGATGGCGAAGGCCGGGGCGCGAGCGGCCAGCCGCTCGACGTTGGCGCGGGCGCCGCGGGAGGTGTTGACCAGCGCCAGCAGGTCGGCGCCGGTCAGGCGCTCGCCCGAGGCGAGGTCGAGGTGCGCGCCCTCGACGCCCTCGTTGACGAGGTAGGTCTCGAGCTCGGAGTCGTCCTTCAGGTAGCGCGAGGACTTGCCCTTGGCGGCCTTATAGAGCGGCGGCTGGGCGATATAGAGATAGCCCTGCTCGATCACCTCCGGCATCTGCCGGTAGAAGAAGGTCAGCAGCAGGGTGCGGATGTGGGCGCCGTCGACGTCGGCGTCGGTCATGACCACGATCTTGTGGTAGCGCAGCTTGTTGATGTCGAAGTCGTCGCGGCCGATGCCGGCGCCGAGCGCGGTGATCAGGGTGCCGATCTGGTCGGACGACAGCATCTTGTCGAACCGGGCGCGCTCGACGTTCAGGATCTTGCCGCGCAGGGGCAGGATGGCCTGGTTCTCGCGGTTGCGGGCCTGCTTGGCCGAGCCGCCGGCGGAATCGCCCTCGACCAGGAAGATCTCGGACTTGGCCGGGTCCTTCTCCTGGCAGTCGGCGAGCTTGCCGGGCAGGGAGGTGATGTCGAGGGCCGACTTGCGGCGCGTCAGCTCGCGCGCCTTGCGGGCGGCGTCGCGGGCGGCGGCGGCCTCGGCGATCTTCTGGACGATGAGGCGCGCCTCGTTCGGGTGCTCCTCGAACCAGGTCGACAGCCCCTCGTTGACGAGATTCTCGACGGCCGGGCGCACCTCGGACGAGACCAGCTTGTCCTTGGTCTGGGACGAGAATTTCGGGTCCGGGACCTTGACCGACAGGACGCAGGTCAGGCCCTCGCGCGCGTCCTCGCCGGTGACTGACACCTTCTCACGCTTCGCCGTGCCGGAGCTCTCGGCATAGCCGGTGATGATCCGGGTCAGGGCCGAGCGGAAGGCGGCCAGGTGGGTGCCGCCGTCCCGCTGCGGGATGTTGTTGGTGAAGGTCAGGACGTTCTCGTGGTAGCCGTCGTTCCACCACAGGGCGAGGTCGAGCTCGACGTTGTCCTTGCGGCCACGGACGACGATCGGCGCCTTGACCAGCGGGGTCTTGGCCTTGTCGAGGTGGCGGACGAAGGCCTCGATGCCGCCCTCATAGCTCATCACCTCCTCGAACGGCTCGGCGCCGCGGTGGTCCTTGAGCCAGATGGTGACGCCGGAGTTGAGGAACGCCAGCTCGCGCAGGCGGTGCTCCAGGGTCTTCAGGTCGAACTCGATGAAGCTGAAGGTCTGGGTCGAGGGCAGGAAGGTGACCTCGGTGCCGGTCAGGAACTCGCCGTTGTCGCGCTTGGGCGAGACGCCGGTGATCTTGAGCGGCGAGACCGCGTCGCCGCGGTTGAACTCCATCTCGTGGACCTGGCCGCCCCGGTGGATCTTCAGCTTCAGGAAGTCGGACAGGGCGTTGACCACCGAGACGCCGACGCCGTGAAGGCCGCCGGAGACCTTGTAGGAGTTCTGGTCGAATTTACCGCCGGCGTGCAGCTGGGTCATGATGACCTCGGCCGCCGACACGCCCTCGCCCTCGTGGATGTCGGTCGGGATGCCGCGGCCGTCGTCGGTGACGGTGCACGAGCCGTCCGCGTTGAGGATCACCTCGACCCGCGTCGCATAGCCGGCCAGGGTCTCGTCGATGGCGTTGTCGACCACCTCGTAGACCATGTGGTGCAGGCCCGAGCCGTCGTCGGTGTCGCCGATGTACATCCCCGGCCGCTTGCGCACCGC
>NZ_JBIIGK010000139.1:0-7991 GCF_044236515.1 Phenylobacterium sp. | reverse complement strand
AAGAAGCTCGACAAGATCGAGCGCGTCGAGCCGCCGCGCCGCCGCCAGACGGTCCAGTTCGAGTTCCGCAGTCCGCCGCGCTCCGGCGACGACGTCATCAGCCTGCGCGGCGTCCACAAGGGCTACGGCGCCCAGTCGATCTACGAGGGTCTCGACTTCCTGGTCCGCCGCAAGGAACGCTGGTGCGTCCTCGGGGCCAACGGCGCCGGCAAGTCGACGCTGCTGAAACTTGTGGCCGGCGCCGCCCAGCCCGATCAGGGCGCGGTCAACATCGGGGCCAGCGTCCGCATGGGCTACTTCGCCCAGCACTCCATGGACCTGCTGGACGGCGAGGAGACGATCTTCGAGTCCCTCGACGGCGCCTTCCCCCAGGCCGGCCAGGGCCAGCTCCGCACCCTCGCCGGCTGCTTTGGCTTCTCTGGCGACGACGTCGAAAAGCCCTGCCGCGTGCTCTCAGGCGGCGAGAAGGCCCGCCTGGTCATGGCCAAGATGCTGTTCGACCCGCCCAACCTGCTGGTCCTCGACGAGCCGACCAACCACCTCGACATGGCGACCAAGGAGATGCTCATCGCCGCCCTGGCCGACTTCGAGGGGACGATGCTCTTCGTCTCCCACGACCGCCACTTCCTGGCCGCCCTGTCGAACCGCGTCCTCGAACTGACCCCTGAGGGCGTCCACCAGTACGGCGGCGGCTACACCGAATACGTCACCCGCACCGGCCAGGAAGCGCCGGGCCTGCACCCGGGTTGAGCACCTTACGACCCTGACGCGTTCCTGCGGCGGGCCGATGACGACAGACCGAGGCCCGCCCCTACCGCCGATACGACAGCCCCACGCGGAACGTCTGCGGCGCGGCATAGCTCTCCACCCCGTCCGCCGTCTCCCCGACCTCGATGTTCTTGTCGAG
The DNA here is from genome assembly GCF_044236515.1 of Phenylobacterium sp. Taxonomy (GTDB): domain Bacteria; phylum Pseudomonadota; class Alphaproteobacteria; order Caulobacterales; family Caulobacteraceae; genus Phenylobacterium. The sequence goes on along the minus strand of NZ_JBIIGK010000139.1, from coordinate 7,084 downwards.
CAGGTTGTCGGCGGCGACGTAGATCTCGGCCCGCTCGCTCATCCGCCAGCCGGCTCGCACGTCGAGCTGCACGCCCGCCGCCAGCTTGCGGGTGTTGAGGTCGTCCTCCCAGCGCGCGCTCTCGTAGCGCACGTCGGCGTTCAGCGTCAGGCGCTCGACCAGCCGCCAGTCGGCGCCGGCCGTGACCGTCAGCTTGGGCGTCTGCGCCGGGCGCTTGCCGGTCAGTTGCGGATTGGCCGAGCCACCGTCGACCTCGGCCTTGGTCGCCGAGAACGCCGTCCGCCAGTCCAGGTTCGGGCCAAGCGCACCGAAGGCGTCGCCCTCGATCCCCCAGGCCTCGATCTCGCCGGCGTTCTGGCGCTGGCGCAGCACGCCGCCGGCCGGCACGAAGCCCGCCGTCGGGAACGTGCCGGGTCCGACGCCGATGGTGACGTTGGTGATCGGATCCTTCAGCCGATTGTAGAAGCCGGTCAGACCCCAGCGCACCGCGCCCTCGCCGTTCAGCCCCAGTTCCGCGCCCTGCAGCGTCTCCGGCTTCAGATTGGGGTTGGCCTCGGTGATGTCGTTGCCGACCCGGAACGGCCGGTGCAGCTCGTTCAGCGTCGGCGGGCGGAAGCCGCCATAGGCCGCGCCGCGCAGGAAGAAGCCGGGCGCCGCCTCGAACCGCACGCCCAGCCGCCCGGTCGGCGTCGTCCCCGACGCGTCCGGCGAGGTCTGGTCGAGCAGCCGCACGCCGGTGGCGATGTCCCACTCGCGACGCACCGCATCGGACGACTTCCAGCCGTCGATCCGCGCCCCGCCGGTCACCAGCCAGGGCCCGCTGTCTAGGGCGCTTTCCACATAGACGCCGCCGACCATGGTCTTGCCGCCGGCCTGCCGGCCGCGGGTGTAGGCGCCGTTCATGAAGCGGAACCGCTCGCGCGCGTCGCCGTCCGTGATTCTGACGTCGGCGCCGGCTTCCCAGGCGAGGTCGTTCCACAGGCCCTGGAAGGCGCCGTTCAGGCCATAGCCCACCGCCGGCGACGAGAACTGGTCGTTGGCCGGCGTCGTGCCGACCCGCCCGGCCGCCACCGCCGCCGAGCTGTTCTTCAGGTCGCTGGACCGCACCCACCCCTGCAGCCGCCAGCCGCCGACGCCCTCGGCCGGGGCGCGCGCCAGGGTCATGGTCGCCGAGCCGCCCGAGGCGATCGAACGGGCCCCGAACAGGCCCGCGCCCCGGTGTTCCTGATAGCCGCCCAGCCGCACCGCGGCCTGGACGTCGCCGAACGCCTTCTGGGCCCGGAAGGCCAGCGAGCCGGCGTCGTACTCCAGCGGCCGGTCGGCCGCCCCGGCCCGCGCGCCGCGCACCGGCACATAGCCGGCCGAGGTCTCCAGCGAGCCGGTCAGCAGCACGCCCGGGCCACCGCCCGACGCCGCAATCCGATAGCTGTCGCGCTCGCCGGCCGAGACGTCGAACGCCTGCAGGCCACTGATCGCGTCGCGCTCCTGCAGCGCCACGACCCCGGTCAGGGCGCCGGCGCCGTAGGGTCCGGCCCCGGCCCCGCGCACCACCGTCGCGCCTTCAAGGCCCTCCGGCGGCAGCGCGCTCCAGATCACCCAGCCGCCGAACGGGTCGTTCTGCGGCGCGCCGTCCAGGGTCACCAGCGCCCGGCCGGCGCCCGACGGCGCGATGGCCCGCAAGGACAGGCCCTGGGTCGTCGGGTTGGCGGCGTTGCTGCCCGTCCGCCGGAACAGCGACACGCCCGGCGCGCGCTTCAACGCGTCGTCGAGTCGCGGCGTGATCTCAAGGATGTCCGGGCCGATCTGGACGGCGCTGAACGCCGCCTCCCCGCCCAGGGGGGCCAGGCGCGGGGCGCTCACGACCACGGCTTCGATTTCGACGGGAGGAGGAGGGAGATCTGCCATGGGCGAGCACCGTTATACAGCCAAGCCTCGCGGCGCAACCTCCAGCGGTAAGGCCCTCGCCCGCCGAAGCAGGGTGGCGAAAACCGCTCAGTTCGCCGACGGTTTCTGTAGCCCTTGATCGCGATCGCAGCGCACGTCCCGCTCCCGCGCCTCGAGCACCGTCAGGCTCAGCTTGCGCGCCGCGCCGGGCATGCTGGTCGAGACGATGACATTCAGGGCCCGCCGGCCCGGCAGGTTGCAAAAGGTCTCGCGGCTCGCGAAGGCGCCGGGTTCCCACTGGGTCTTCGCCGGCCCGAACAGCTCGCGCCGGCTGTTGACCGCCGCCAGCGCCGCCCGCCGCAGCGCCGCTGGCTCGCCGACCTCGACCTGCACCGTGCAGGCGTTGGGGTCCTTGCTGCGCGAGACGCGGACGCCGTCGATCGCCATGTCGTCCACCGGCGCCCCGTCGATCACCGCCGCCAGGCAGGCGCGTGTCGCCGAGGCCGTCGTCTCGGACGGATCCTCCGCCGCCGTCGCGACCAGCGGCCCGCCGACGAGGGCCAAGGCGGCCAACAACCATCTCATGTGCGCGAACTCCATCAGCCCCAGCAAATCCGACAAACGTGGCCGTGCAAAGGCGCGCGCACGGCCGCCTTGCCCGCACCCGCCGCATCTGGGCAGATGGCCGCCGTGACCGACCCCGCCGACCGAACGCCGAAGCGGACCCGCCTGCGCGCGCTCGCCTACCGCACCCTCGGCGTCGTCTGCGTCGGCCTCGCCACCGCCGGCCTGTTCCTGCCCGTGATGCCGACCACCGTCTTTCTGCTCGTCGCGGTCTGGGCCTTCGCGCGCAGTTCGCCCGAGCTCGCCGCCCGCCTCTACGACGACCCGCGGTTCGGCCCGCTGCTGCGCGACTGGCGCGACCGCGGCGTCATTCCCCGCCGCGCCAAGGCCCTGGCGGTCGGCATGATGGCCGCCAGCCTCGCCCTCCTCGCTCTGGTGTCGCACAACCCGTGGGTCGTCGGCGGGGTGGCGGTCGTCCTGGCGGCGGTGGCGGGCTACATCGTAACCCGCCCCTCGACCTGACCCGCCCGGCTCAGCCTCAGGCCGGCTCGACCAGCACGCTCTTGATGTTGACGAACTCGCGGATGCCGAAGGTCGCCAGCTCCCGCCCATAGCCCGAGTGCTTGATGCCGCCGAACGGCAGGCGCGCGTCCGAGCGGACGTTGATGTTTACGAAGCTCATGCCGGCATTCAGCTCGTCGCTGGCCAGCCGCTCGCCCCGCGCCAGGTCGCGCGTCAGCACGCCCGAGCCCAGGCCGAAATCGGAGTTGTTGGCCAGCTCGACCGCCTCGGCCTCGTCCTTGGCCTCGATCACCGCCGCCACCGGGCCGAACACCTCCTCGTCGAAGGCCGGGTTGCCCGGCTTGACGTTGGTCAGCACCGTCGCCGGATACCAGGCGCCCGCCTTGTCCGGGACCTTGCCGCCGGTCAGCAGCTTTGCGCCGGCCGCGATCGAACGCTCGACCTGCTCGTGGATCTCGTCCCGCGCCGACACCGACACCAGCGGGCCGAGCTTCGCGCCGTCGGCCTTCGGGTCGGACAGCACATAGGTTTCCATCTCGCGGACCAGCGCCTGCTCGAAGGCCTCGCGCACGGCGGGCAGGACGATGAACCGCTTGCCGGCGATGCAGCTCTGGCCCGCGTTCACCAGCCGCGCGGCCGCCGCCACCTTGGCGGCCTTGTCGATATCCGCGTCCTCCAGCACCAGGTAGGCGTCGCTGCCGCCCAGCTCCAGCACGCACTTCTTCAACGCCATGCCGGCCGCCGCGGCGACCTGCTTGCCGGCCTCCACGCTGCCGGTCAGGCTGATGGCGGCGATGCTGTCGTCGTCGATCAGCGCCTTCACGTCCCGGCTCGGGATCAGCACCGTGCGGAACACGTCCTCGGGGAATCCGGCCTCCTTGAAGACCTCCTCGATGGCCAGGGCCGAGGCCGGCACGTTCGAGGCGTGCTTGAGCACCGCCGTGTTGCCCGCCATCAGCGTCGGCGCGGCGAAGCGGAAGGCCTGCCAGAAGGGATAGTTCCACGGCATGACAGCCAGGATCGTGCCCAGCGGCCGGTAGACCACCTTCGACTTCGGCCCGCCCATGTCGACCATCTCGTCGGCCAGCAGCCGCTCGGCGTTGTCGGCGTAGAACTCGCAGCCCGTGGCGCACTTCAGGACCTCGGCGCGGCCGTCAGCCAGCGTCTTGCCCATCTCCTCGGACATCATCTCGGCGAACTCGTCGGCCCGCCGGCGCAGCACATTGGCCGCCTCGCGCATCAGCCGCGCACGCTCTTCGAACGAGGTGCGCTTCCAGCCGTCGAAGGCCTTGTGCGCCTTGCGGGCGATGGCCAGCGCCTCTTCGCCGGTAATGCCCTCGAATTTCCGCCCCGGTTCATTGGTGGCCGGATTGACGATTTGGAAGACGGGACGTTCACCGGCCATGTCAGGCTCCTGCGGGCTTAGATCGCAGCTACCTAGCCGGTTGTTTGCGCCTCGCCAACGGGCCTTGCCGGCCGACGGCTGAACACCCGCGGCGGGTTCAGCGCCGCCGGCAGGTGCGAGGCCGGCCGCTGCCAGCGCCATTCGTAGGGGGAAAGCCAGACCCAGCCGCCCTCGCTCAACCGCCGCGGCGCCAGGGCGAAGGCGCGGATCCACGGCGCCTCGATCATCTCACTCACCAAACCAATCCGACTCAAACATACGCGTCCCGGCGTCTTCTAGCGCGCCTCGCCGGCCGATGCTGCATCCGCGAAGTCACAGGGGCGTCGCAGCTTAAAAACAATGATCGATGTGCTAAGCCTAGGGTTGCGCATGGGACGGCGTCTTCAATCCCCCGCGGGCTTCAGGGCCCGGATCCGCTGGCCGGATATCTCGGACCGCAGCCGGCTGAACCTCGCCTGGCTCGCCGCCGCGCTGATCCTCGTGCTCGGGGTCCTGCTCGGCGCACGGGCCGAGACCGGCTACCGCGAACAGGCGGCCCGCGCCGCCGCCGTTCAGGGCGACATCCTCGCCGCCAGCGTCGCCGCCGCCCTCGCCTTCGACGACCGCGCCGCCATGCTCGAATACGTCGAGGCGCTCGGCGCCAACCGCGACGTCGCCCTGGCCGCCGTCTATGGCCCGAGCGGCGAGCTGCTCGTCTCCTACGCCCGCGACGGCCGCCGCCGGCCGCCGGGCCGCACCGGCGCCCTGGGCGCCGTGCACCACGGCGGCGCCGTGCAGGTGACCACCCCCGTCGTCGAAGAGGGCGCCCGTCTCGGCGCCGTCTACCTCGAGACCCAGCCCGAGCCGCTGGTCGTCATCATGGGCCGCCACAGCGGCCTCGCCCTGCTCAGCGCCATGGGCTTCCTGATGCTCGGCGTCATCGCCCGCGCCGGCGCCCAGCTCCAGCGCCGGGCCCGGCAGCTCGGCGAGGCCAACGAGCGCCTGCAGGTCGAGATCCGCGAGCGCGTCCGCGCCGAGGAGGCCCTGCGCCAGAGCCAGAAGATGGAGGCGCTGGGCCAGCTCACCGGCGGGATCGCCCACGACTTCAACAACCTGCTCCAGGTTGTTCAGGGCGCCTTCGAGCTCATCGGCCGTAAGCCGCAGGAGACCGCCCGCGTCGCCGCCTGGGCCGCCAACGGCCTCCAGGCCGCCGAACGCGGCGCCAGCCTGACCCGCCAGCTCCTCGCCTTCTCCCGCGCCCAGAAGCTGGTCCTCCAGCCCTTCGCCGTCGACCACCTCATCGACGAGATGCGCGAGCTCCTCACCCGCACCCTTGGCTCGGCCGTGAGCCTCGAGTTCCGCCTCGCCGACGGCGGCGTCACCATCCTCTCGGACCGCACCCAGCTCGAACTCGCCGTCCTCAACCTCGTCATCAACGCCCGCGACGCCATGCCGGCCGGCGGCCGCCTGACCATCGCCACCCGCGCCCGCGACATCGGCCCCGGCGACCCGCTGCTGGAGCCGGACACCTATGTCGAGCTCTCGGTCTCCGACACCGGTTCGGGCATGCCCCCGGATATCGCCGAACGCGCCTTCGATCCGTTCTTCACCACCAAGGATGTCGGCAAGGGCACCGGCCTCGGCCTTTCCCAGGTCTACGGCGTCGCCCGCCAGGCCGGCGGGCTCGCCCGCATCGACAGCACGCCGGGCCAGGGGACCACGGTCAGCCTTCTGCTGCGCCGCTCCACAGCCGACGCCCCTGCGCTCGCCGGCGCCGCGACCACCGCCGCCACCGCCGCCGCGCCAGGCCCTGACACTACCATCCTCATCGTCGACGATGATCCGGACGTCCGCCTCCTGGTCCACGACGCGCTGGAACTCAGCGGCTACCGCGTCCTCGCCGCCGACGGCGGTCCCGCCGCCCTCGCCCTGCTCGACCAGACGCAGCGCGCCGAGACCCGGCCCCATCTCGTGCTGATCGATTACGCCATGCCCGGCATGAACGGCGCCGAGGCCGCGGCCCAGATCCGCCAGCGCCACCCCGACCTGCCCATCGTCTTCGCCAGCGGCTACGCCGACACCGCCGCCGTCGAGACCGCCGTCGGCGGTCAGCCCGTAATCCTGCGCAAACCCTTCGACCTCGCCGACCTCGCCCGCACCGTCGCCGAGGCCCTCAGCCCCGCCGCACCGGCAGCATCGCCCGCACCTGCGGATCGCGAAGCCACAACCCGCCCCACATGAACAGCCCGAGGTAGAGGCTGAACAGGATGTGGCTGAAGAGCGGGCTCTCGGCCCGAATCTGCGTCGCCATCGCGCCGCCCAGAAGCCCGGTCATCAGCACCGCGCCCAGCAGGTTGGTCCGCGGGATCAGGTACAGAACCACGAGCACCAGCTCGAGCACGCCGATCAGCAGCGTGTGCCGCGGGTCCCAGCCCAGCTGGACCATCGTCTCCGCCGCCACGTCCATGCCCATCAGCTTCGGCGCCACTGAGGCGCCCAGCATGAACACCGCGAACAGCCCTGACAGCCCCCACCCGACCCAGCTCATCCACCTCGTCCGCATCGCCGTCTCCCGCGTTTCCCCAAGGACGCCGCGATCCCGACGATTCCGACAAGCTAGGGGGATTGGGATCAGCGCCTGAGCGGCACGACCTTGCCCTCGGCCGACGCGCCGCCCAGCACGGCTTCGACCTTCCGCGCCAGCTCGTCGTCGCGGAACGGCTTTTGGAT
>NZ_JBIIGK010000138.1:0-8036 GCF_044236515.1 Phenylobacterium sp. | reverse complement strand
GCGCTGTCGCTAATCTCGGCGCTTGTCTCGAGCTCTGACACTGTTCAGCCACTTGTCCGGCAGGAAGCCAAAATCATGGGACCTTTCTGACAGGCCGGCGAGGACGGTCCTTATCCCCCTCGCCACCTCCTTCTCGACGACATTCTCAGTGATGTTCAGCTTCTCAGCCGTCTCCTTCTGCGACAGGCCCTCGATCTTCCGCAGTTTGAACACCTGGCGACAGCGGTCGGGCAGGTCATCGACCAGACGCCGCACCAAGGCAAGGCACTGGCGGTCGGCGAACCTCACTTCAACAGAGGGCTCATCATCAGCGACGCGTAACTGGGCGATTTCCGCCACGCTTTCGATATCGACGATGCGGGCGCGCCGAATCTGGTCGCGCAACACCGACTTCACCGTGGTGAAGAAATAGGCCCGCCCCGAGGCGATGTGGTCGAAGGAGTCCAGAGCCAGCAGCCGCGCATAGGCCTCCTGGATCAGGTCGTCGGATTGTGCGGGCGATACGCCGGACCGCCGCAGCCAGCGCCGGACGTCTGCCTCGTGCGGAAGAAAGTTCGCGGCCGCCCAAGCTGCGATGCTGTTCATCTGGCGCATTTCCCCCTTCCGCAGGCGTCCGGTTGACTCCGAACTGCAGCGGTCGCCCGGCGCGGAGCCGCGCAGGAACTCGCAAAAAATCGTCACACTCCGGCGGAAATCGCAACCTCCGTTCGTCTCTCAGATGCGGCGCCCATGACGGCGCACGCGGGGTCAGAGGGGGACATCATGACACGCAGACAGGCTTGGCTTTTGGGCGCGGCGTGCGTGGCGTTGCCGGTCGCGGGACCGGTCCACGCCCAACCGACCGGCGAAGTGCAGGAAATCATCGTCACGGCCACGCGCCGGGCCGAGACCCTGAGCACGGTCGCGATCAGCGCGGCCGCGGTGACCCAGCAGAAGCTGGACGACCAGGGCATCCGCAGCGTCGCGGATCTTCAGCGCACGGTGCCGGGATTGCGGTTCAACCCCGGAACCAACACCATCGCCATCCGCGGGATCAGTTCGACCGCGGGCGCCGCCACAACCGGGGTCTATATCGACGAGACGCCGATCCAGATGCTGAACATCGGCATCGGCACGACGAGCGCCGTGCCGGCGCTGTTCGACCTGGAGCGGGTCGAAGTCCTGCGCGGTCCCCAGGGCACGCTGTTCGGCGCCGGGGCCCAGGGCGGGGTCGTCCGATACATCACGCCTCAGCCCAGCCTCACGACGTTCAGCGGCAATGCCCGGGCCGAGCTTGGGTTCATCGAGAACGGCGGTCAGGATTCCCAGGTTGCGGCGGCGGTCGGCGGGCCGATCGTCGAGGGCAAGCTCGGGTTCCGCATCAACGCCTTCCACCGCAACATCGGCGGCTGGATCGACCGCATCGACTATCGCGACTACCAACTCATCGAGAAGGACTACAACAGCGGACGGATCACCGGCGGGCGCGTGGCCCTGACCTGGGCTCCGACCGAGCATCTGCAGATCACGCCCTCGGTCGTCATCCAGGACCGGTCTTCCCGCGGCGGGAACAACTTCTCTGAGTACTGGTCCAATCCTGGACGTGGCGAGTTCGTCACCGCGATCGCGCAGCCCTCGCCCGAGAAGGATCGCTGGTACCTTCCGGCGGTCAAGGTTCAGTACGACTTCGGCGGCGTCGAGCTGATCTCGAACACGTCCTGGTTCGTCCGCAACAGCGTGACCGCCTATTCCGGCATCGACTACATGACCAGCGTGTACGATGCGGATCCCGGCTCGTTCCTGCCCGGGGTCGGCGTGATGTTCGAAGGACGCCGGCGGCTCGTGAATTCCGCCGGGGTGCAACTGCCGATCGGCAATTACGACGTGACGGCGGCGACGACGAACAACCAGCGGAACTTCGTCCAGGAAGTGCGCCTGCAAAGCGCCGACCCGGATGCGCGCCTGACCTGGGTCGCCGGGGCCTATTATCAGCGCAATCTTGGAACAAACTTCGAGTACATCCGCGATCCGAACGCCGATCGGGCGACGTTGGCGATCTTCGGCATGACCGCCCGAGATTACTACAATGCCGCCTACCTCGGCGGCGTGGGCGACCTTGGCCCGCTGCTCGCACGCGGCGATACCTACAATGGCCTCTACAAGACGGTGGACGAACAGCTCGCTGGCTTCGGTCAGGTGGATTTCAAGCTCACCGAAAAACTCAAGCTGACGGTCGGCGCGCGTTACTCCGTGAACGACTTCGCGTTCCTGCAAGCCGCCGACGGCTACATCAACGTCGGACCCTCCGCAGGCGACGGCAAGAGCAAGGAAAAGCCGTTTACCCCAAAGTTCGGCGTGTCCTACCAGGCCGACTCCAACAACCTCTACTATGCGACCTACGCCAAGGGCTATCGTATCGGGGGCGCGAACGCGCCGATCCCGTTCCTTCCCTGCGAGGCGGGCTACGCGCAGCTGGGCATTTCGGAAGCCCCCGACACCTACGGGTCCGACACCACGAAGAGCTACGAGATCGGCTCGAAGAACCGCCTGTTCGGAGGTCGCATGTCGGTGGCCTCCAGCGCCTATTACATCAAGTGGGACAAGATCCAGCAGGCGACGACGATCCCGATCTGCGCCTACCGCTTCATCGACAACCAGGGCTCGGCCGTCAGCAAGGGCTTCGACGTGCAGGCGCAGGCCGTGCTGTTCGAGGGCCTGCAGGTCGATGCCGCCTTCGGCTACAACGATGCCCGGTTCTCGGAAACGATCGCGCCGGCCGGGCGGATCACCGTTCTTGACGGGACGGCGATCCCGGGTCCCGGGTGGACCCTCGCGGTCGGGGGTCAGTACGATTTCCAGGCGTTCGGGGTGGACAGCTTCGTCCGCGCCGACTGGCAGCACGCCGGCAAGCAACGCGGGTTGTCCTCCACCCAGGATCCGCGCATCCCGCGGACCTATGACGCCAACATCCCCGTTCCCCCGGCGACCGACTATGTGACGCTGCGGGCCGGGTCACGCTTCGAGAATGTCGAAGTCTCGGTGTTCGTCGACAATCTGCTGGACTCCAACGAGATCCTTTCCCGGTCTCATCGCGCGCGGACCTGGCCGGCCTACTTCCAGTCGACATGGCGGCCGCGGACCGTTTCGTTCATCGTCGCCTACCGGTACTGAGCCGGTAAGCCGGGAAAACATCGGACAAAGAGCCCCGGAGCCGAGACGGCCCCGGGGCGCCCAGGGGGAAATCATGGGTGGGTTCAGCGACAAGTCGCTCGGCATGGGGAAGGCCATTCCGCGGCGGGATTTCATCGGCGGAGCGCTGGCCGGGGCCGCGCTGGCCGCCGGCGGAGCGTCGGCGGCGGGGGCTGCGCCGCTGCCGAAGGGCTACTATCCCCCGGCCCTGCAAGGCGTGCGCGGCAGCCATCCGGGCTCGTTCGAAAGCGCCCATGCGCTGCGCGACGCCGGCGCCTGGAACGAGATCCGCCGGAATGCCGTCGACACCGGGGAAAGCTATGACCTGATCGTCGTCGGCGGCGGCCTGTCGGGGCTGGCGGCGGCGCTGTTCTACCAGCGGCGCTACGGGCCGTCGGCGCGCATCCTGATCCTCGACAACCACGACGACTTCGGCGGCCACGCCAAGCGCAACGAGTTCACCCACGAGGGGCGGACCTACATCGGCTATGGCGGGACCGAGCAGCTCTATCACGGGCCGTGGGAATTCAGCGACGACGTCAACGGCCTGCTGCGCGAGATCAGCGTCGACACCGACCGGTTCTACACCGCCTTCGACTGGACGCGGTACGACCGCATGCAGCTGAGCGAAGGGCTGTTCTTCGACAAGGAAACCTTCGGCCGCGACCACCTGCAGGCCGGGGAATGGAAACTCCCGTGGGCGGAATTCCTGGCCGGAACGCCGCTGTCGGAGAAGGCCAAGCGCGACATCATCGCGCTCTACGAGAGCAGCGTCGACTACCTGCCGGGCATGCCGGTCGAGGAGAAGCTGCGCCGCCTCGGCGCCCTGACCTACACCGAGTTTCTGCGCGACGTGGCGAAGGTCGATCCTGCGGTCATCCCGTATTTCCGGTCGCGCACCGATCGCAACACCGCCTCGGCGGACCATACGCCGGCCCTTTACGCCCGCCAGCTGGACACGCTTCCGGGACTGGAAGGCATGGGCCTGCCGGCGGCCCGCCGGCGCTGGAAGCGCAATCCGGAGCAGATCTTCCACTTCCCGGACGGCAACGCCGGGGTGGCGCGGATGATGGTCCGCAAGCTGATCCCCGCGGCTCTGGCGGCGCGCGACCAGGAGGAGCAGGTCACCGCGCGCCTCGACTATTCGCAGCTCGACCAGCCAAGCTCGCGGGTGCGCCTGCGGCTGTCCTCGACGGTGGTCAACGCGCGCCACCTGGGCGCGCCGTCACGCGCCAAGGAGGTCGAAGTCACCTACATGAACGGCGGGCGGGCCAATCGCGCCCGCGCGGGCCACGTGGTGATGGCCTGCTACAACGCCATCGTTCCGCACATCTGCCCGGAGCTGCCGACCGCGCAGAAGGCGGGCTTGGCGCATGCGGTGAAGTCGCCGCTGATCTACACGAACGTCCTGGTGCGCAACTGGCGGCCGTGGACGAAGCTCGGCGTCCACTTCATCCACTCGCTGACCGGCTACTTCCACGAGTACAAGCTCGATTTCCCTGTCGACATGGGCAGCTATCGCAGCGCCTCCGACCCGGACGAGCCCATCGTCCTGCACATCGAGAAGCGGTTCTGGGACGACGGGCCGCGGGCCTGGGAAAATCCGCAGCGGACGCCTGCGGCCGACCGTCACAGAGCGGGCCGCGCGCAACTGCTGGGCGCCACGTTCGACGACTTCGAGCGCGAGATCCGCACCTCGATGGCGCGGATGCTGGCAGGTACGGAGTTCGACCCGGCGAAGGACATCCTCGGCGTCACTGTCAACCGCTGGCCCCATGGCTATGCGGTCGGCCGCGACAGTCTGATCGGCGAGAGTTGGCCGGCGGGACAGGAGCCTTGGGTGGTCGGACGCCAGCCGTTTGGGCGCATCACGATCGCCAACTCCGACGCCGGCGCCGGCGCTTTGACGCAGGTCGCCATCGATCAGGCCTTGCGGGCGGTGCGGGAATTGGTGTGAGTACGCCCCAGCGACAATCAAGCGGTTATAGGGGCGCGTCATGAAGGAAGCGGACAAGTCGTTGGGCATGGACCGGCCGATCGATCGGCGGGACTTCATCAGCGGCGTGGCGGCGGCCGGCGCGGTCGGCGCGGCGGCCCTGGCCGGGGGCGCCCAGGCGCAGACCCGCACAGCGCGCGTCCCGGTCATTCCGCCGGGCGACTATCCGCCGACCGCCACCGGCCTGCGCGGCCAGTACGAAGGCTCCTTCGAGGCCGCCCACGCCGCCCGTGACGGCGAGTTCGAGGGGCCGGTGACCGCCGAGGACACCGGCGAGCGCTATGACCTCGTGATCGTCGGCGGCGGCATCTCCGGCCTGTCGGCGGCGCATTTCTTCCGCGAGGCGCTCGGCCACGACCGCAAGGTGCTGATCCTCGACAACCACGACGACTTCGGCGGTCACGCCAAGCGCAACGAGTTCCACCACAACGGCCGCATGTACCTGAGCTACGGCGGCACGATGAGCATCGAGACGCCGTTCCCCTACAGCTGGCTCGCCAAGCAGATGGTCAAGGACCTCGGCATCGATGTGGCGAGCTATCCGAAGTACGTGAACGAGGACACCTACAAGGGGCTCGGCCGCGGCTACTTCTTCGGCAAGGAGCACTTCCAGCGCGACAAGCTGGTGGTCGCGCCGGCCGGCGCGCCGGTCGACTGGCCCACCCTGTTCAAGGCCGCGCCGCTCACCCCTGCGGTGCGCGCCGACCTGATCCGCCTGCATACCGAAAAGCGCGACTACATGCCCTCGCTCAATCCGGAGCAGAAGGCCGAAGCGCTGAAGCGGATGACCTATCAGGACTTCCTGATGAAGCACGCCGGCATGCTGCCGGGCAGCCTGCCGTTCTTCCTGGGCCGCGGCTTCCGCAACAACATGCGGGTCGACACCTGCCCGGCCTATACGGCCGCCAAGTCCGGCGCCCCCGGGTTCCAGGGCATGGAGATCGCGGGACCGCGCGGCTACCACGAGCCCTACGACTTCCACTGGCCGGACGGCAACGCGACCATCGCCCGGATGCTGGTCAACCGTCTGGTGCCGACCGCGTTCGAGGGCGGGCCCTACAGCCACTCCGAGATCGTCACCCAGAAGGTGAACTATCAGGGTCTGGACGTGGCCGCGAACCCGACCCGCCTGCGCCTGTCGTCGATGGTGATCCGCGCCGAGCACGTCGGCGACGCGAAGAAGCCGGACAGCGTCCGCGTGGTCTACGTCAAGGGCGGCAAGAAGTACGAAGTCCGCGGCGACAACGTCATCCTCGCCTGCTTCAACATGATCATCCCCTTCATCGTCCCGGCCCTGCCGGACGCCCAGAAGGCGAACCTGCGCTACGCGTCCAAGGTGCCGATGGTCTACACCAACGTGCTGGTGCGGAACTGGGAGTCCTTCAAGAAGCTGGGCATCAACTCGGTCCACTCGCCGAGCGCCTTCCACCCCAACATGTCGCTCGATATCCCGGTGTCGATCGGCGACTACAAGGCTCCCAACGACCCGAGCCAGCCGATCATCGTCCACATGGTCGGCAATCCGAACAGCCCCGGCCTGCCCCGCAAGGAGCAGAACCGCATGGGCCGGGCGCAGCTGCTGGCGACGCCGTTCGAGGATATCGAGCGCAACATCCGCTCCGACATGGCCCGGGCGCTCAAGGACGGCGGCTTCGATCCGGCGCGCGACATTCTGGCGATCACCGCCAACCGCTGGCCGCACGGCTACGCCTATACCTATGACACCGTGGGCGACCCGGACGTGCCGGACAACCAACGGCCGCACGTGCTCGGCCGGGCGACCTTCGGCCGGATGGCGATCGCCAACGCCGACAGCGGCGGCGCGGCCTTCACCAACACCGCGATCGACGAAGCCCACCGCGCGGTGCAGGAAGTCCTGATCAACCGCGGCCTGACCTGACGCCTCAGGAGGCGGCGGCCTGCCAGCCGCCGCCGAGCGCCTTGAAGAGGGTGATCTGGTTCGCGGTCACCGCGGCGTCCGACTGGGCAAGCTGCGCTTCCAGCGTCGCCAGGGTGCGTTCGGCGTCGAGAACGGTCAGGAAGCTGTCGAGACCGGCTTCCTGGCGCAGCCGCGCGAGGCGCACGGCGTCGGCGCTTTCGTCGCGGGCCCGGCGCAAGGCGGCCCGGCGATCCAGTTCGCGTCCATAGGCGCTGAGCGCCGTCTCGGTCTCCCGCAGGGCGACGAGCGTCGTCTGCTCGAAGCTCGCCAAGGCGGCCTGCGAGGCGGCGTCCGCCTGCGCGATCCGTGCGCGAGCGGCGAGGATGTTGGGGAAGCTCCAGCTGATCAGCGGACCGAAGCTGAACTGGGTGCGCTCGCCCAGCCCCGGCATGCCGCCGTCGATCCGGCTGACCGAGCCGCCGAAGGTCACCTGCGGGTAGAGCGAGGCGGTCGCCACGCCGATGCGGGCGGTGGCGGCGGCCAGTCGGCGTTCGGCCTGGCGCACGTCCGGACGGCGTCGCAGCAAAGCGGCGCCGTCGCCGACCGGCAGGACCGTGGCGACCTGGGGCAGGGCGACGCAAGCGGCGGCCGGGGGCGAGATCTCGGCCGGCGGGCGGCCGGTCAGCACCGAAAGACGAAAGAGCGCGGCCTCGCGCTGCGCCTGCAGCGGCGGCGCCGAGGCCCGGGCGGTCTCGGCCTGGGCCTGGGCGCGGGCGGTGTCCAGGCCAGTGCCGCGGCCGGCGTCGAGCTGGCGGCGGGTGAGCTGCGCGGTCTCGTCGGACAGGGCCAGGGTGCGCTGCGCCACCGCAAGCTGGGCCCCGGCGGCGCAGGCGTCGGCATAGGCGCGGGCGGTCTCGGCGGCCACGGAGACCCGGACCACGTCGAGCGCCGCCTGGGCGGCGTCACGGTCGGCCCGGGCCGCTTCGACCGACC
>NZ_JBIIGK010000137.1:0-8058 GCF_044236515.1 Phenylobacterium sp. | reverse complement strand
CTCGCCGCCTGCGCCGCCCCCTACGCCTCCGCGCCGCGGGAGCCCCTGCCGATGTCGCTGGCCGCGGCCCCGCCGCCGGGAACCGCCCTGGCCTCCGGCGAATGCTTCCGGACCTCCGACATCGAGGACCACCGCATCGCCGATCCGCGCACCCTGCTGCTGCGCGTCCGGCGTAACGACGTCTACCGGGTCGGCATGTCCGGCAACTGCCTGGCCGGCGCCCTCTCCAGCGACCCGCTGTTGATGCGCTCGCCGCCGGGCGCCACCATCGCCTGCCGGCCGCTCGAACTCGACATCGGCGTCATCAAGAACAACTTCACGTCGCCCTGCCTTGTCGACTCCATCGTCAAGCTGACGCCGGACCAGGTCGCCTCGCTGCCGCCGCGCCTGCGGCCCTGAACGCCGGCCGCCCCTAAAGGCGGCTGGCCCGGAACGTGTCGCACGCGGCTGGATCGCCGGCCTGCACGCCGGTCCGGAACCACCGCATCCGCTGCTCCGAGCTCCCGTGGGTGAAGGCGTCCGGCATCACCCGGCCCTGCGCCTTGCGCTGCAGGGTGTCGTCGCCGACCGCGGCCGCGGCCCGCAGCCCGTCCTCGATGTCGCGCGGGTCCAGCGTCACCTGTCCGTTCGAGACACTGGCCGCGTGGGCCGCCCAAACGCCGGCATAACAGTCGGCCTGCAGTTCCAGCCGTACCGCCCCGCTCTCGGCGCCGCGCGCGCCCATCCGCCGCGACTGCTCCGACGCCCCGGTCAGGGTCTGGACGTGGTGGCCGATCTCGTGGGCGATGACATAGGCCCGCGCCGCCTCGCCGCGCGCGCCGAGCTGGCTTTCCAGGTCCTGCCAGAACGACAGGTCCAGATAGACCTTGCGGTCGGCGGGGCAATAGAACGGCCCCATCGCCGACTGGCCCATGCCGCAGCCGGTGCCGGTGGCGCGGTCATAGATCACCACCGCCGCCGGCGGCTGATACTCGCCGCCCTGCTGGCGGAACACCTGGGTCCAGACGTCATCGACATTGGTGGCGACCACATCGACGAACCGGCCCGCCTCGTCGGCGGGCGCGCCGCGCACGCCCTCCTGCTGCTGGACCTGTTGGCCGCCGCCGACCACGCTCATGGTGGTCGAGGGATCGATGCCGAAGACGAAATAGCCGATCAGCGCCAGGATCACCCCGCCGGCCCCGACCCCGCCGCCGAGCGCCGCCGGTCCCAGACCGCGCCGGTCCTCGATATTGCCGCCGCCACGCCCGCCGGACCACCGCATGATCTGCTCCGCTTCAAAGATAAGCCGAGCCGATAACGCCGAGCGGCCGCCTGCGCTCCGTCAGATCTTTTCGCTGATCTTGATCGCCGCCCGGCAACCGCCGCGGATAACCGCCGACAGCAGGCCATAGCCGGGCGCCTCGCGAGCGCCCTCCTCCACGGCCATGTCGCGGTGCGCCAGCTCCTCCTGGCGGAACTGCTCCAGCTGCGCGGCCAGCTCCGGCTCCAGTTCGGCGAGCTCCGCCACCTGGCCGGCGTAATGCTCCTCGATCACCGTCTCGACCGCCTCGGTGCAGGCGTGGGCGGCTTTCTCCCCAAGCAGCGCGGTGCCGGCCCCCAGCGCGAATCCGGCCAGTCGCCAGACGGGCGCCAACGCCGTCGGCCGCACCCGGCGCTCCGTCAGCAGCCGGTCGAAGCGCGCGAGGTGCTCGGCCTCGTGGGCCTCCATCTCGGCGAGTTGGCCGGCGATGCGCTCGCGGCCGGGGGCCTCGCCCAGCACCGCCCGCTGTCCGCGATAGATCGAAACCGCCCCGAGCTCGCCGGCATGGTCGACCCGCAGGATCTCGGAAAGCCGGGTCCCTAAGGCGCCCTGCCCGGGACGGGGCGGAACCGGCTTGGCGCTCACAGCTTGGCCCTCTCGCGCAGCGCCGCAAGGACGCTCAGCACGGCAAGCGCCAGCGACACCAAGGCGTTCCATCCGGCCATCGACAGGCCGGCCATCACCCAGGCCGCCTCGTCGCAGGCCGGCGGGCGAACCTTGGCGCCCGCCAGGAAGGCTTCCATGTCGGCGACGCTGACGCCGCCGGAGCCGCCGGACGCGCAGGTCGTCGGCCCTGACCACCACTTCCACTCGACGCCGGCGTGATAGGCGGCGACGCCCGTCCCCGCCAGGAACACCACCGCCAGCACCCAGCACGTCGCGCCGCGCCAGCGCGGCCCGCCCGGCGTCCGCACCAGCACCATGAAGACGAGGGCGAGGCCGAGCGCGACCCAATAGACCTCGCGCTGGCGCAGGCAGAGTGCGCAGGGCGCGTAGCCGCCGAAGGTCTGGAAGGCATGGGCCGTGGCCAGCATCCCTGCCGACACCAGCAGGGCGACGAGCCGCCAGCGATCGAGGATCGGGTTCAGCATCGCGGCCAGCCTACAGCAAGACCTTCACGGCCACGATCCCGCCGATCAGCAGCAGGAGCAGCAGCACCGAATAGAGGTTCAGCCGCCGCTCGAACTCCTTCAGCATCGCCGGTCCGCAGTATTTCAGGATCCCCGCCACCGCGAAGAACCGCACCCCCCGGGTCAGCACCGAAGCCCAGATGAAGGTGAAGAAGTCGAACCGCGCGAAGCCGGCGGTGATCGTCACCAGCTTGTAGGGGATCGGCGTCAGGCCCTTGGCCAGGATCACCGCCAGCCCGTACTGGTCGAACCAGCGCTGGAACTCCTCACGCCCCTCCGGATGCCCGAACAGGGTGAGGATCGCCATCCCCACCGGCTCCAGGAACACGCCGATGGCATAACCGAGCATGCCGCCTAGCACCGAGGCCAGGGTGCACAGACCGGCGTAGAAGAACGCCCGCTCGCGCCTCGCCAGCACCATCGGCGCCAGCATCACGTCCGGCGGGATCGGGAAGAACGAGCTCTCCGCGAATGACACCACCGCCAGCGACGCCGGCGCATGCTTGGAGGCGGCCAGCCGCATCACCCAAAAGTACAGTTTTCGGAACATCAGCGATCCAGCCCCGGATTCGAGCGTTTGGCCTAGCAGGGGCGGCGCGGCTTGTCTCGCACGCCGATGACGACCAGTCTGGCCGTCACCATCTCTCGATCAGGGAGACGACATCATGACCGTGCACGCGCAGACCCCGTCCCGAGACCTGTCCGGCGACTTGTTCGAAAACCCGCTTGGCACCGACGGCTTCGAGTTCGTCGAGTTCACCTCGCCCGAGCCCGAGCGGCTCAAGGGCCTGTTCGAGATGATGGGCTTCACCGCCGTCGCTCGGCACCGGTCGAAGAACGTCCTTCGCTTCCGCCAGGGCGACATCAACTTCATCCTCAACATGGAGCCCCAGGGCCAGCCGGCCGAGTTCCGCCAGATTCACGGCCCCTCCGCCAACGCCATGGCCTTCCGGGTCAGGGACGCGGCCGAGGCCTTGAAGCTGGCGCTGGAGCGCGGCGCGACCCAGGTGACCGGCCCGGTCGGCCCGATGGAGCTCAACATCCCGGCCATCGAGGGGATCGGCGGCTCGAACCTCTACCTCGTCGACCGCTACGGCGCGCAGGAGATCTACGACGTCGACTTCGTCGCCATTCCCGGCGCCGACGAAGCGGCGAACGCCGTTGGCCTGACCTACATCGACCACCTGACCCACAACGTCTTCCGTGGGCGGATGGCGACCTGGGCGGAGTTCTACGAGCGCATCTTCAACTTCCGGGAGATCCGCTACTTCGACATCGAGGGCGCCCAGACCGGCCTGTTCTCCAAGGCGATGACCAGCCCCTGCGGCAAGATCCGTATCCCGCTCAACGAAAGCCAGGACGAGCATTCGCAGATCGAGGAGTTCCTGCGCGACTACCACGGCGAAGGCATCCAGCACGTCGCCCTCGGAACGGGCGACATCTTCCACGCGGTCGAGGCGATGCGCGAGCGCGGCGTCCGCTTCCAGGACACGCCGGAGACCTACTACGAGCAGCTCGACGCCCGGGTGCCCGGCCACGGCGAGAGCCTGCAGCGCCTGCGCGCCGACCGCATCCTGGTCGACGGCGCGCCCACCGAGGGCCAAGGCCTGCTGCTGCAGATCTTCACCGAGAACATGATCGGCCCGATCTTCTTCGAGCTGATCCAGCGCAAGGGCAACGAAGGCTTCGGCGAGGGCAATTTCAAGGCCCTGTTCGAGTCTATCGAGCTCGATCAGATGCGCCGCGGCGTGCTGCCGCCGAAAGCGGATTGATGCGCCGCCTTGCGGCCCTTGTTTGTACGGCGTTTGTGGGAATGGGTTCGATGGCCGAGGCGCGTCCCAAGTGGGCTCTGGTGGTGCACGGCGGGGCGGGCGTCATCGCCCGCAGCGACCTGAAGCCGGAGCAGGAAGCCGCCTACCGCCAGGGAGTCGCCGAGGCCGCCGAGGCCGGGGCGGCGGTGCTCAGGGGCGGCGGCACGGCCGTCGACGCGGTCGAGGCCGCCGTTCGCCGGCTGGAGGAGAACCCGCTGTTCAACGCCGGCCGCGGCGCGGTCTTCACTGCCGAGGGCCGCAACGAGCTCGACGCCTCGATCATGGAGGGCCGCTCCCTCAAGGCGGGCGCGGTCGCCGGGGTGACCCGCACCCGCAGCCCAATCGGCCTCGCCCGCCGGGTCATGGAACGCTCGGCGCACGTCTTCCTGATCGGCGACGGGGCGGACGCCTTCTCGAAAGCCCAGGGCCTCGAGCAGGTCGAGCCGGGCTGGTTCTTCACCGAGGGCCGCTGGAAAGCGCTCGAGCGCGAGCTCGGCAAGCAGGGCCTGCCGATCCCGCCCCGGCCGCCGGGGGCCGCCGAGGCCGCGAACGAAGCCGCCGCCTTGGCTCATGACGAGGGCAAGCGCGGCACCGTCGGGGCCGTGGCGGTGGACACTCGCGGCGACGTTGCCGCCGCCACTTCGACCGGCGGCACCACCGCCAAGCGCTGGGGCCGCGTCGGCGACAGCCCGATCATCGGCGCGGGAACCTACGCCTCCAACCGGTCCTGCGCCGTGTCGGCCACCGGAACCGGCGAGTATTTCATCCGCCTGACTGTGGCGCGGGAGATCTGCGCCCTCGTCGAGCACAAGGGAATGGGCCTGCAGGCCGCCGCCGACCAGGTCGTGCAGAAGGACCTGACCGCCATCGACGGCGACGGCGGCGTCATCGCCGTCGCGCCTGACGGCGACATGGCCTGGAGCTACAACACCTCCGGCATGTACCGGGCCAGGATCGGCGAGGGACAGCCCCTCGTTGTCGGCATCTACAAGGACGAGCCGTGATGGCCGGACGCAACTGGATCCCCGTCCGCGGCGCCCAGGGGCGCCACTCCCGCCAGGCCCACGCCGACCTGCCGGACGGCACCTACGAGCGCGAGATCTCCAAGGAAGGCTTCTTCGGCCCGGCCTCGTTCATCCATCACCGCCGCCCGCCGACCGGCTGGAGCAGTTTCGAGGGTCCGCTGCGTCCGCGCGCCTTCGATCTGGCGAAGCTGGCCGCCGGCGAGGAGAGCCCCTGGGCCGCGCCGGTCGTGCTGCACAACCGCGCCTGCGAAGTCCGGTTCTGGACCCTCGCCGGGGCCATGCCCGCCCTGGCCCGCAACGCCGACGGCGACACCCTGCTGTTCGTCCACGCCGGGGCCGGCGAGCTGTTCTGCGACTACGGCCGGCTGAGCTATGAGGCCGGCGACTACCTCTACCTGCCGCGCGGCTGCATGTGGCGGCTGAGGCCGCAGGGACAGACCGCGGTCCTCGTCATCCAGGCGACCAACAGCCACTTCGGCTTGCCCGACAAGGGCCTGCTCGGCGGCCACGCCCTGTTCGACCCCGCCATGCTGCGGATTCCGGAGCTCGACGCGGCCTTCGAGGCCCATCAGGCCGAGTCCGGCGACTTCCGCGTGGAGATCAAGAAGCGGGGCGAGGTCTCGGTCGTGACCTACCCGTACAACCCGCTCGACGCCGTCGGCTGGCACGGCGACCTCGCGCCTGTCCGCCTCAACGTCCGCGACATCCGGCCGGTGGTCAGCCACCGCTACCACCTGCCGCCCAGCGTCCACACCACCTTCCTGGCGGACCGGTTCGTGGTCTGTACGTTCACGCCGCGGCCCTTCGAGACCGATCCCGGCGCGCTGAAGGTGCCGTTCTTCCACAACAACGACGATTTCGATGAGGTGATCTTCTACCACGCCGGCGACTTCTTCAGCCGCGACCACATCGAGGCCGGCATGATGACCTTCCATCCGTCCGGCTTCACCCACGGCCCGCATCCCAAGGCGCTGAAAAACATGCTGGTCCAGCCCAAGGCGGCGACCGACGAATATGCCGTGATGATCGACACCCGCGACCCGTTGGAGGTTGGCGAGGCCGCCGCCGCCGTCGAGGACCTGGCTTACGTCGACAGCTGGAAAGGCGGTTGATGGACGCCGTCGAGGACATGGCCGCCGCCGCCCGCGAGGAGCTCGAGCGCGCCTGCACCCTCGGCTGGAACCAGCTTCAGGGGCTGACGCCGTGGGGCGACACCTTCGATGGCTTCACGCCGCACGGCCAGGAAGTCTCCTTCGAGCGCAGCTATCTCTGGGAAGGCGCGCCGGGGACCGACATCCGCGTCGAGATCACCGTGTTCGAGCCGCACGCCTACGAGCAGGGCGTGCGCCTGGCGCGCATCATTCATCGTGAGGAGAACGAGACGACATGAAGCTGGCGTCCCTGAAGGGCGGCCGCGACGGGCGGCTGGTGGTGGTCTCGAACGACGTGGCCTGGTTCACCGATGCGGGGCACATCGCCCCGACCTTGCAGTACGCCCTCGACCACTGGTGGCGGATTGAACCCGAACTGCGCGGCCTGGCCGAAGGGCTGGAGCACGGCGCCATGCCGAAGGACCGCTTCCACGAGCATTCCGCCGCCAGCCCCCTTCCCCGCGCCTATCAGTGGATCGACGGCTCGGCCTACCTCAACCACGTCGAGCTGGTGCGGCGGGCCCGCGGCGCCGAGATGCCGGAGAGCTTCCGCACCGACCCCCTGCTCTACCAGGGCGGCTCGGACGGGTTCCTCGGTCCGCGCGACCCGATCCCGCTCGGCGACGAGGCCTGGGGCCTCGACCTCGAGGCCGAGGTGGCGGTGATCACCGGCGACGTGCCGATGGGCGCGAGCCGCGAACAGGCCCTGGCGGCGATCCGCCTCGTCCTGCTGTGCAACGACGTCAGCCTGCGCAACCTGATCCCGAACGAGCTGGCGAAAGGCTTCGGCTTCTACCAGTCCAAGCCGGCCTCGGCCTTCTCGCCCGTCGCGGTGACGCCCGACGCCCTGCCCGGCTGGAAGGACGGCAAGCTCTCCGGCGCCCTCGACGTCGAACTGAATGGCAAGCCGCTCGGCGCGGCAGACGCCGGCGCCGACATGGCCTTCGACTTCGGGACGCTGATCGCCCACGCGGCCAAGACCCGGTCCCTGTCGGCCGGGACCATCGTTGGCTCGGGAACGGTCTCGAACCGTGGCCCCGATGGCGGCCCCGGCAAGCCGGTCGGCGAAGGCGGCGTCGGCTATTCCTGCCTCGCGGAGGTCCGGACGGTCGAGACCCTGGCCGGCGGCGAGGCGCGCACGCCCTTCCTGACGGCCGGCGACGTCGTCCGCATCGAGATGCGCGACGCCCGTCGCCACACCATCTTCGGCGCCATCGAGCAGGAGGTCCGCCCGCTCGCGCCCTAGTGGACGGCGCAGGCCTCGCGGCAGCCCCAGCGGTGGGAGCCTTCGCCGAACGGCAGGTGGAAGCCGAGAGCCGCCCGCCGGCGCTCGTCGCGCCAGTTCTCCTCGAAGGAGAGGATCAGCGCCGCCTGCAGATCCTCGGGAATCTGCCTGACGTCGTGCCCCAGCGTGCGCGCGACCTGTTCGATCACCAGACCTCGGTGCGCTTCGCCGCCGAGCATCAGGAGGACTTCGCGGACGTGCTTGGCGAGGGTGTGTGTTCCCCGCGCCGGCTTCTTGCCGCGACGCGTTTCGGAAGTGATTTCCACGTTCTTCTCCATGGCCTCCCGAGCTTTGCCATGGCGGATTTGACGAGCGGTTAAACGGGAGGGCGAATTCAGCATTAACCGCAGCCT
>NZ_JBIIGK010000136.1:0-8078 GCF_044236515.1 Phenylobacterium sp. | reverse complement strand
CTGCTCAGCCTTAGGAAAAACGTCTGGGAGTGCGCCTGCGGATAGACGAAGCGGCGTCGCGCCGCAATGAGCGGCACAGAAGTGCGCCGGGGCCGTTGACCGCGGCGAGTCGGCGCCCTAAGGAACCGCCCTCGCGCGATCCGGTGGGTCGGGCCCAGGTGGCGGAATTGGTAGACGCGCTGGCTTCAGGTGCCAGTGGCTTAACGGCCGTGAAGGTTCGAGTCCTTTCCTGGGCACCATCCCCCTCTCTATAGTGGAGAGCCGGGATGGATCGCCGGAGCGAGCGTTTTAAGTGACGACCTATACCCATAAGGGCGACCTGCCCGCCGACGTCCTGGTCGGCGCGACGGCCGTCGCGATCGATTCGGAGACCATGGGCCTGCGGCTCGGCCGCGACCCGCTCTGCGTCATCCAGCTCTCGGACGGCGGCGGCGACGCCCATGTGGTCCAGCTCGACCGCACGACCTACGACGCCCCGAACCTCAAGCGCCTGCTGACCGATCCCGGCGTCCTCAAGCTGTTCCACTTCGGCCGCTTCGACATCGCCATGTTCTGGCTGCACCTCGGCGTCGTCACCGCGCCGGTCTATTGCACCAAGATCGCCTCGAAGCTGGCCCGCACCTACACCGACCGCCACGGCCTCAAGGACGTCACCCGCGAGTTGCTGGGCGTCGAACTTTCCAAGGCCCAGCAAAGCTCCGACTGGGGCGCCGCCGAGCTGTCGCAGGACCAGCTGAACTACGCCGCCTGCGACGTCCTCCACCTGCATGGCCTCAAGGAACGCCTCGACGCCATGCTGGTCCGCGAAGGCCGCGACGCTCTGGCCCGCGCCTGTTTCGACTTCCTGCCCCAGCGGGCCCTGCTCGACGTCGCCGGCTGGGAAGACGTCGACATCTTCGCGCACGCCTGAGGCCGATGACCGCGCCGGAGCCCACCTCTCCCGACGCGGCCGCCCGGCGGGCCGGCGTCGAGCGCTGGCGCCGTCGCTCCCGCACCCTGCGTGCATTACGAATAGTGGTGCCGGCGCTGATCGGCCTGATCCTGGCCGGCATGGCCGGCTCCGTGGCCTGGAACGCCTTCAAGACCCGGCCGCAGGCCGAGGGCGATCCCGACGCCCCTATCCGCTTGGTCAACCCACGCTTCCTTGGCCGCGACGACAAGGGCCGCGCCTTCGTCATCACCGCCGCTTCGGCGACCCGCCATCCGCGGGAGTACCAGCGCGTCCTGCTCGACAAGCCGGCGCTGGTCCTCGATGAAGACGGCCCCGATCCGATGCGCATCTCGGCCGCCTCCGGCGTCTATCACGAGGGCGACCGCAAGCTGAACCTGGCCGGCGGCGTCCGGGTCTCCGGCGCCCGCGGCGCCTTCGAGACCGCCCAGTCGCTCTTCGACACCAAGACCGGCGAACTGGTCGGTTCAGGCCCTATTCAGGGGTCGGGGTCGCTTGGTGAAATCAGCGCGAAATCCTACGCCGTCTATGGCAAAGGCGAGCGGATGGTGTTCAAGGGCGGCGTGAGAACGCGGCTCCACAAGAAGTAGCAGGCGGCGAATGCGGATCAGGCTCCTTTCGACGATGGCGGTCCTGGTGGCTGCGGCGGCGCTGCCGGCGGCGGCCCAACTGACCAACAGCGACGCGCCGGTGGACATCACCGCCGACGAGCTCGAAGTCGTGAACACCGAATGCACCGCCACCTGGCGCGGCAACGCCGAGGCGCTGCAGGACACGTCTCGTCTTCGCGCCCAGGTGCTGCGGCTGGTCAATCAGCGCGGCGCCGCCAAGCCGGGCGGCGCGGCCGGCTCCAGCTGCGGCGAAATGGAGCGTATGGAGGCCGAGGGCCAGGTCTTCTACGTCACGCCGCAACAGCGGGTGCGGGCCGACAAGGGCGTCTATGTCGCCAGCACCGAGATGCTGACCATGACCGGCGACGTGGTCGCCGTGCAGGGCCAGAACGTCATCCGCGGCACGCGCATGGTCATCAACACCCGCACTGGCCAGGGCCAGATGGTCGGCGCCGCCACCGGTCGCAACGCCCAGGGCCGGGTGCGTGGCGTGATCTATCCCAACAAGCAAAATCAGGCCGCCGCGCGATGAGCCGCGCCGCGACCAAGCCGCGTCCGGCCCTGACGCCCAAGGCCGACCTGCCGGCTCAGGGCCTGGTGGTCGACAATGTCGGCAAGTCCTATCGCGGCCGTCCGGTGGTGAAGGGCGTTTCCCTGCGCCTCGCCCGAGGCGAGGTCGCCGGCCTGCTCGGGCCAAACGGCGCCGGCAAGACCACCTGCTTCTACATGATCACCGGCCTGATCCCGGCCGACTACGGCGCGATCTATCTGGACGGCGAGGACATCACGGCCCAGCCGATGTACCAGCGCGCCCGCATGGGCGTCGGCTACCTGCCGCAGGAGACCTCGATCTTCCGCGGCATGACGGTCGAGGAGAACGTCATGGCGGTCGTCGAGCTGCGCCAGCGCGACCGGGCCAAGGCGAGGGCCACCGTCACCGAGTTGCTCGAAGAACTGCGCATCGCCCACCTGCGCGACTCGCCGGCCATCTCCCTGTCGGGCGGCGAGCGGCGGCGGGTCGAGATCGCCCGCGCCCTGGCCTCCGAACCGTCGTTCATGCTGCTCGACGAGCCGTTCGCCGGCATCGACCCCCTGGCCATCGCCGACATTCGCGAGGTGGTCACCTATCTGAAGACCCGCGGCATCGGCATCCTGATCACCGACCACAACGTCCGCGAGACGCTGGACATCATCGACCGCGCCTCGATCATCCACGCCGGCGAGGTGCTGTTCGAGGGCGGGCCGGACGAGATCGTCGACAACCCCGACGTTCGCCGCGTCTATCTGGGCGACCGCTTCAATTAACGCGCGGCCGGATCGGCATTAACCAAACGGTTGGAACTCAAGCCCTAGCCTGAAGCAAGAAACAGGCCAGTGGGGGCTTCGCCGTGGCGCTTGGCGCGCGACTTGAGATCAGGCAGGGGCAGGGGCTGGTCATCACGCCCCAGCTGCAGCAGGCGATCAAGCTGCTGCAGCTCTCCAATCTCGAGCTCGAGGCCTTCGTCGAGGGCGAGCTGGAGCGCAACCCGCTGCTGCAGCGCGAGGACGGCGAGCCGGAAGGCGAAAACTCGCCCGCTGAACCCTCGGAAGCCGCGCCCGAAACTGCCGACGACGCCGCCGCCCGCGCCGAGATGGACGCCAGCCCGGACGAAGCTTCCCCGGGCGAGCGCGCGACCGGCGATGCGGAAGGCGCGGCCGACGCCGGCGGCGCCATCGACTGGTCCCGCGCCGGCAAGGGCGGCGGGCTCGACATCGACGCGGAAGGGCTCGAGAGCGCCCTGACCCGCGACAAGACCCTCGCCGAGCACCTGCACGACCAGCTCGCTGTCGCCGGCCTGACCGGCGTCGAGGCGGCGATCGCCGCGGTGCTGATCGATGCGGTCGACGAAGGCGGCTACCTGCGCGCCGATCTCGGGGAGATCGCCGAACGGCTCGGCTGCGAACTCGCCCGGGTCGAAGGCGTGCTGGGCGTGATCCAGGGCTTCGAGCCGACCGGCGTCGCCGCCCGCGACGTGCCCGAATGCCTGATGCTGCAGCTGAAGGAGCGCAATCGCTTCGACCCGGCGATGGCCGCCTTGCTCGACAACCTGCAGCTTCTTGCCCGCCGGGACATGGCGGCGCTGAAGCGCGCCTGCGGCGTCGATGACGAGGACCTGCGCGAGATGGTCGCCGAGCTGAAGGCGCTGACGCCGCGCCCCGGCGCGGCCTTCGGCGCCGAGCCGGTGCAGCCGACCGTGCCGGACGTGTACGTGCGTGAGGGCCTGGGCGGCCTGTGGCACGTCGAGCTCAATTCCGACACCCTGCCGCGGCTGCTCGTCGACCAGCGCTACCACGCCCGGGTCGCCGCCGCCGCCCGCTCGGACCAGGAAAAGACCTTCGTCACCGATTGCATGGCCCAGGCCAACTGGCTGGTGAAAAGCCTCGACCAGCGGGCCCGCACCATCCTGAAGGTGTCGTCCGAGATCGTTCGCCAGCAGGACGCCTTCCTGGCCTACGGCGTCGAGCACCTGCGGCCGCTGAACCTCAAAACCGTCGCCGAGGCGATCGCCATGCATGAGTCCACAGTGAGCCGGGTGACCTCGAACAAGTACATCGCCACGCCCCGCGGGCTGTTCGAGATGAAGTTCTTCTTCACCTCCGCGATCCAGTCGACCGAAGGCGGCGAGGCTCATTCGGCCGAGAGCGTGCGTCACCGCATCCGCCAGCTGGTCGACGCCGAAGCGCGCGAGACCGACGTCCACTCCGACGACCGCATCGTCGAGATCCTCAAGGAAGCCGGCGTCGACATCGCCCGCCGGACTGTCGCCAAGTACCGGGAGGCGATGCGGATACCCTCGTCGGTAGAGCGCCGCCGTATGCTGAAAGACGCGGTCTAGCGACGCTTTCGAAAAAACGCCTTGGCGCAACGCCGCTGAGGCCCCAGATGCACGGGCGAATGCCCGATCCGTCCGCCGCCAAGTCGCTTTCCCAGATCCTTGAGGACCTCGCCGCCAGCGAGGAGCCGCGGATTTCGGTCGCCCAGATGGTCGAGCGGTTCGGCGGCCGGGCGCTCGGTGGCCTGCTCCTGGTGTTCGGCCTCGCCTGCACCCTGCCGTTGCCGCCTGGCGGCACGACGATCTTCGGCTTCCCCCTGCTGCTGCTCGCGCCGCAACTGGTGATCGGCGCCCGCCGGCCGTGGCTGCCGTCGAAGGTCCGCCAGGGCTCGATCGCCACCTCGGACCTGCGGACCGGCCTGCCGCGCATCCTGCCGTGGATCCGGCGAGTGGAGTCGGTGTCCCGGCCGCGCCTGTCGTTCCTGTTCGGCGGCGTCGGCGAACGCCTGATCGGCGTGGTCTGCTTCATCCTGGCCGTGGTGCTGATCCTGCCGATCCCGCTCGGCAACATCCTGCCGGCGGCGGCGGTCAGCGTCCTGTCCCTGGCGTTGGTGCAGCGCGACGGCCTTCTCGCCCTGTTCGGCTACGCCCTGACCGCGACCAGCGTCGGGGTTCTGGTGCTCGCCGCCGGCCTCCTCACTCGCGGCTTTCACGAAGTTCTCGGCTTCTTCGCATCGGCTTGACACCTTCCGCCGACCGGCGCGTTGATTGGGTATGCAAGTCCAGGTCACCGGCAAACACGTTGATGTCGGCGAGGCCCTGCGTTCGCGGGTCTCCGACGAAATCTCCACCAGCATCGGGAAGTACTTCGACCGCGGCGGCGGCGCCGACGTCGTGGTCAGCCGAGAAGGCCAATCCTTCAAGGTCGATTGCGCCGTGACCCTCGCCTCCGGCCAGCAACTGACCACCCATGGACTCGGCGGCGACGCCCATGTCGCCTTCGATGCAGCCATGGCCAAGATGGACCGCCGGATCCGACGCTATAAGCACCGGCTCAAGGACCATCACATCCAGGCCCAGGCCCGCCAGGCCGAGACCGCCGCCTATTTCGTGATCCGCTCCCCCGAGGAGGAAGAGGATCAGGACCACCTTGACGGTGCGGACGCCTTCCCCGAACCGATGGTCATCGCCGAAACCGAGAAGTCGGTGCGCACGATGACCGTCTCCGGCGCGGTCATGGAACTCGACCTGACGGAATCTCAGACAATCGTGTTCCGTAATGCTGCCCATGGCGGCTTGGCGGTGGTATATCGCCGCCCGGACGGGAACATCGGCTGGATCGATCCCGAACGCACCCGTAACGGGAAAGGTGACGGAACCGGCGAGGCTTGAGTTCGCTTCGCCTTACCGTCACTCACGTCCGCTAGTGCAGCGGGCGTCACTCTTGTTCGCGTAGAAGTTAGAGATTCATGCAAATCGGCGACCTTCTCGATCGCAATGCGATCGCACTGCGCGCGAGCGCTTCAAGCAAGCGCAAGGCCCTGGCCGTGGCGGCCGAGATCGCCGCCCGCAACCTCGGCCTGGATTCGGCCCAGGTTCTCGAGGCGCTGATCGAGCGGGAGCAGGCCGGCTCGACCGGGGTCGGACACGGCGTCGCCGCGCCCCACGCCCGGCTCGAGGGCGTCGAGCGCATGCGCGGCGTCTTCGTGCGCCTGGAGCAGCCGGTCGAGTTCGACTCGGTGGACGACAAGCCGGTCGACCTGATCTTTGCCCTATTTGCGCCCAAGGACGCCGGCTCCGAGCACTTGCGCGCCCTCGCCAAAGTCTCGCGCCTGCTGCGACAGCCGGAACTTCGCGAGCAGCTCCGCCAGGCCCGCACCGCCGACGCGGTGCACGCGCTGTTGGTGCAGGAAGCGGCCCCGCGCGCCACCGCGGCCGCCTAGCCACAAAAAAAGCCGGCGCACGGCCGGCTCTCGCCCTCCCTCGCCGAGGGAGGGGCGGGTTTCGTTCGCCTCAGTGGACCGAGACCGGCGCCAACTCGTGAGCGAGCGCGGCGGCGACCGCTGATTCGCGGTCGGTCAGCACGGCCAGCCGCTCGCCGTCGGCGCGGTGCACCGCATAAAGCGTCTGCTCAGGGTCCAGCTCAAACCCCTGGACGCTCGCAGACGGGACGGACGCCAGAATCTCGGCGGCCTTGACCGGTTTCACATAGACCAGGTCCGGGGCGCCGAGGGCGGCAAAGGCTTCAATCGTCAAAACCGGTGTCATCATGACCACCTCCATTTTTCCGAACGCGCCGAACGGGGGGCGGTTCAGCCGGCCGTCCGGATCGGGATGTTCTGGACCCGCGCCTCAGGCTCGGGTCGGTCGAGGTCGATGTGCAGCAGGCCGTGCTCCAGGCTGGCGCCCTCGACCACCATGCCGTCGGCCAGGACGAAGCTGCGGATGAAGCCCCGGGCCGCGATTCCGCGGTGCAGGAAGGCCTCGCCGCGGGCGTCGCCCTCGCGCTTGCCAGCCACGGTGAGCTGGCGGTCCTCGACCGTCACCGTCAGCTGCTCCGGCGTGAAGCCGGCGACCGCCAGGGTGATGCGGAGCGAGCCATCGCCCCGGTCCTCGACGTTGTAGGGCGGATAGCTCTCGGCCGCCGCTTTGGCCGCCCGCTCGATCAGGCTGCGGGTGTGATCGAACCCCAGCAAGAAGGGGCTGTCGAAAATTACCGACCGGTTCATCCCAGATACGAGTCCTTTACCGAAGCGACTCTCCGGTCGAACCGCCCGACAACGGCGCGGCTCGACCGGACCCTTCGTATGTGGGGTTCCGCGGCGTCGCTTTCAATCAGCGGGTCGCGAAGGCGACCGGGGGTGATTCGAAATAGCCGCGCCCGTCGGCGGCGATCACCCGCACGACGACGGTGTGGGCGCCCGCCGGCGCCGCCGCCGGCGGCAGGGTCACGGTGAAGCCGACGGGGTCCAACGCTGGGGTCTTGAAATAGGCCGCGACGTCGGCCCGGCCGTGGCCGTAAGTGGCGGGATAGGCGAGGCCGTCGACCACCACGTCCACCCCCCGGCCCGGAAGCTTGGCCACGGGATCGAAGCCGAAGCCGTCGATCGCCAGGCCCTCGCCGAGCTCGCTCTCCGCCGGCTGCCGGTTGATCGGGTCGTTCGCCGTCCCGATGCGGTCGACTGAGAACCCGGCCATCTCCGGGAGCTTCAGCAGGCCCGCCGACGACGGGCCGCTCGGAACCTGACCTGTGGGCGCCGGGGCGGCGGCAGGGGGCTTGGCGGCCGCCGCGTCGCCGCGCGGCTTGGGCTCGTCGCAGGCGGCGAGCGTCAGGATCGAAAGCAGGGCGGCGTAGCGTCGGGGCAAGGGCGGACCTCCGGTGGCCCGCGAATCTGGCGCCTTCCATCCGGTGGGTCGAGACGCACCCGATTGCGCGAGGGGCGCGCGGAAAAGGCGAAGGCCCGCAGCGTTAACTGCGGGCCCTCATGGTGGAGCTAAGCGGAGTCGAACCGCTGACCTCTTGAATGCCATTCAAGCGCTCTACCAGCTGAGCTATAGCCCCAAGGTCTCGGCTCGCTTTGGAGGGGTCCCCCTTCGGCGAGGCGCGGAACCTAGTCAAACGGCGCCGCGCGATCAAGCCCGGTTTTCAGGCTTTTTCACCGGGCCGCGACCGCCCTGGTTTTAGCGGTCTTCGTCGCCCTCGTC
>NZ_JBIIGK010000135.1:0-8130 GCF_044236515.1 Phenylobacterium sp. | reverse complement strand
GCGCTCGCCAGGCTGCAGGCCCAGGCCTAGAAGAGCGGCCCCGGCGCGGTCGGCGCGGTCCGCGACGTCGCGGTAGGTGTAGGCGCCTTGCTCGTCGATGAAGGCGACCTTGTCCGGCCGCGCCGCGAGGTTACGGCCGATGAGATCGACGGCGGCGTTGTAGGCGCCGTCCGGAATGCTGAAAGTCCTCACTGCCTTATGCCTCCCTGCCTGTGCGCTCTGCGGCGCGTTAGGCGGCTCGGAACTCAATTTGGCCCTCTGGAAGGAGATAGAGGACGATCGCGCTCCCGCCCCTGACGGTCGGGGCGTGCTCCGAGCCCGGGCCGTAGACGAGCCATCCTTCGCCCTGACCGTCGAAACGGGCGCCTGGATCCACCGGGAGGATCATGTCGATCTCGCCTTGCGGATGGGCGTGGTGCGGGCCCGCCACCTCGGTCATCCGAACTACGTCGACACTGAAGCCATGGGTGTCGGGCGTCGGCTTGATGATCCGGCCCCACTTCAGCGGCTCGTCGCCGCGGTTGGCCAGCCAGCCCTCTTCGACGCCTAGGCGACAGGCGGACGCAAGCGCCTGGAACTGAGGACTGGATGGAGGGAACTGGGCGTTCAGCTCTTCACCCAGCTCGCGGGTGACGGGTCGTCCCGCCAACCAGGCGGTGATGTCGGAAACAGCTGATTGGAACTGTGACGTCATGCGGAGCCTCCTGCAAGGCGCGGGGCCAGAGCTTCCAGCACGGCGCCAGATGCCTGCACCGCCGTCTTTTGGTGATAGAACCACAGCCCCCTCAGACCGCCGAGCTCGGCGCCGTCGCCGGCCCGGCCGGGACCACCGTGAAGGCAGGAGGGCAGGACGATGCCATGTCCCGAATGGCTCTGGCCGATCGCCGGATCGACCAGCAGCAGCCGGCCGTGGCTGTCGGCGAGTTCACCCGCAGCCTGTCCCAGGAAAGCGGGATCGTCGCTGAACACCGAGGCGGCCAGTGACCCGCCGCCGCGACGGGCTAGCTCGAACGCCTGCTCGGCTGTCTCGTAGGGAACGAGAGTCGCGACAGGGCCGAAGACTTCCAGGTCATGGACAAGATCGGCGCCCGATTTCGCACGCAGCAGGGTCGGGGCCACGAAGGCGCCTTCCGGAACTGTCGTCTGCGGCGTCAGCACATCGGCTGCGCCGGCGAGGGCGGCGAGGCCTTCGCGCACAGCGGCCAGCTGCGAGGGGCTGACGACCGGGCCCATGCCGGTTTCCGGATCGGCCGGATCTCCGACCTTGACCTCGGCCAACCGGGCCAGAATGGCCTGGGCGACTGCATCGGCGGCGGCGGCCGGGACGATCACGCGGCGGATCGCCGTGCACTTCTGCCCGGCCTTGACGGTCATCTCCTTGGCCACCTCGGCGGCCAGCAGCTCCAGCGCGGGCGAGCCGGCGCTGGCGTCAGGCGCGAGAAGGGCGCTGTTCAGGCTGTCGGCCTCGATATTGACGCGCACGCCCTTGCCGGCGACGGCCGCGCGGACCTTGTCGCCCGTGGCGGCGGAGCCGGTGAAGGCTACGGCGTCGCCCGACCGCATGGCTTCAAGCAGGCCAGCAGGAGATCCACAGAGCAGCGACAGGGCGCCGGACGGCAGGACGCCGGCTTCGACGACTGCGCGCACCATCTCCTCCGCCAGCCAGGCGGTGCTGGTGGCCGGCTTAGCGAGGACCGGAACGCCCGCGAGCAGGGCGACGGCGGCCTTGCCCCACAAGCCCCAGGCCGGGAAGTTGAAGGCGTTGATATGCACCGCCACGCCGCGGATCGGCGCGCCGATGTGCCGGCCCTGGAAGTTGGCGTCGCGCCCGAGGCGTTCAATGCCGCCGTCCGACAGCAAGGTCGCTTCGCCGAGGGTGGCGCCGAGCTTGGCGTAGTACTTGAGGGTGCCGATGGCGCCGTCGACGTCGATGGCGGCGTCGCCCTTGGTGTTGCCGCTGTTGCGGCGGGAGATCTCGTACCAATCATCGCGGCGCGCCTGCAGCGCGTCGGCGGCGGCGCCCAGCAGCGCGGCGCGCTGGGCGAAGGTCAGGCTCCTCAGCGCCGGGCCTCCGACCTTACGCGCGTAGGCGAGGGCGCCAGCGACGTCGAAGCCGGTCGAAGAGGCATAGGCGAGGGTCTCGCCTGTGACCGGGTCGGCGAGAGGCTCGCCCTGGTCCTGGCCTGAAAGCCAAGAGCCGGAGAGGAAGCTCTGAAGGGCGCGGGGCTCCAAGGGTTGGGTGGTCATTAGGCCGCCACCGCCGGAGCGAGTTCCTGCTCCGCCCAGGAAGCCGCCCATTCGCAGGCGACGTCCTCGGCTAGCGTACCCGATGACGCATCGTGCGTAAGCGGCTCGCCAGCGCGGCGGGCTCCGAGTTCATTCAGCAGACGGTCAAACTGCAGGCCGCCCTGGCAGAAGGTCGCCTTATAGGTGATGTCGCCTAGCGCGATCACGCCGTAGACGACGTTCGAAAGATCCGGGCGTTCGCCCTGCAGGCTGCTGAAGAATGCCTGGGCGTTGTCCGGCACGTCGCCGTTGCCGTAGGTCGAGCTGACGATCAGGAACACGCCGCCGTCAGCAAAGACGCTTGCGTCCGCCGCGTCCATCATCTCGATGCGCGGCGCGTAGCCCGCGGCTTGGAGCGTCTGCTCGACCTCCTGGGCCACCAGTTCGGCGGTGCCGGTCATGGTGCCGACGAGGATGGTGATGGGTTGGGACACCTGACCTCCACAGTGCATGTGCACTAAAATGCATTGAAAGCAATATACTGCACGTTCGTTTCGTGCAAGGGGTGGCGTATCGTGTCAACTCGCGCCATCTTCCGGCCATGACCGAGACAGCGCCACCCGCCGCTGCGGACTCTTCGGCAGTCACGGAAGAGGCGTATCTGGCCCTGCTTGGCGAACGGGTGCGCGAGATCCGCGCACGCCGGGGCATGACCCGCAAGATCCTGGCCCGCGATTCCGGCGTCTCGGAGCGGTATCTGGCCCAGCTTGAGAGCGGGCAGGGCAATATCTCGATCCTGCTGCTGCGCCAGCTCGCCGAAGCCCTGGATACGCCGCTTCCTGCTCTGGTCGTCGACGGACCCGAGCCGGCGATCGAATTCGTCCATGCCGTCGAGCTGCTGCGCCGGCTGCCGGAGGACGGCCTGCAGGAGGCCCACGCGCTGCTGGTCGACAAGTTCGGCGGCATCGGCGCCGGCGATCGGCGCAGCCGCATCGCCCTGATCGGACTCCGCGGGGCCGGGAAGTCGACCCTGGGCCGGTTGCTCGCCGAGCGCCTCGCCTGCCCCTTCGTCGAGCTCGACAAGGAGATCGAAGGGGAGGCCGGCGCGCCGCTCAACGCCATCTTCGATCTTTACGGACAGCCCGCCTTCCGCCGCCTGGAACGCCGCTGCCTGGAGCGGGTGATCGAAGAAAACCCGCGGGCCGTTATCGCCACCGGCGGGGGCCTAGTCTCCGATCCGGCGACGTTCGAGCGGCTGCTGGCCGGCTGCTACACCGTATGGGTGAAGGCGACGCCCGCGGAACACATGGCCCGGGTTATCGCCCAGGGCGACATGCGGCCGATGTCGGACAACCGGGAGGCGATGGCGGACTTGCAGCGGATTCTGCGCACCCGCGACCCGCTCTATCGCCGCGCGGATGCGCAGGTGGACACCAGCCGCCGCTCGCTTGACGAGAGCCTGGAGGACCTCACGGCCGCCATTCGCTGATGAACATGCATCATAATGCTTGATTGCCCAGGCAATCCTGCAATATGGTGCATCTAAAGCGAACTGGAGCCCTCGAACGTGATCACCTTCGACCGCACCCCTTCCGACTACCGCCACTGGCGGGTGGATGTGGAAGGCCGCGTGGCCACTCTGACCATGGACGTCAACGAGGACGCCGGTCTGGTCCCGGGCTACAAG
The DNA here is from genome assembly GCF_044236515.1 of Phenylobacterium sp. GTDB lineage: Bacteria > Pseudomonadota > Alphaproteobacteria > Caulobacterales > Caulobacteraceae > Phenylobacterium. Next base: position 4,217 of record NZ_JBIIGK010000135.1, on the reverse strand, counting down.
CTGAAGCTCAATTCTTACGATCTCGGCGTCGACATCGAACTCTATGACGCGCTTCAGCGCATCCGGTTCGAGACACCCCAGGTCGCCACGGTTGTCCTGACCAGCGGCAAGGAGCGGATGTTCTGCGCCGGCGCGAACATCTACATGCTGGGCACGTCGTCCCACGCCTGGAAGGTGAACTTCTGCAAGTTCACCAACGAGACCCGCAACGGCCTGGAAGATTCCAGCCGCCACGACGGCATCAAGTTCATCGCTGCGGTCAACGGCACCTGCGCCGGCGGCGGCTACGAAGTCGCCCTGGCCTGCGACGAAATCCTGATGGTCGACGACCGCTCGACGGTGGTCAGCCTGCCGGAGGTGCCGCTGCTGGGCGTGCTGCCCGGCACCGGCGGCCTGACCCGCGTGGTCGACAAGCGCAAGGTCCGCCGCGACCTGGCCGACATCTTCTGCACCAGCGCCGATGGCGTCCGCGCCGAGCGCGCCAAGCAGTGGGGCCTAATCGACGACGCCGCGACGCCGAACCGCTTCCCCGAGCTGGTGAAGGCTCGCGCCGAGGCGCTGGCCGCCGGCACGGTCCGTTCGGCAGACGCCACGGGCATCAAGCTCAATCCGCTGAACCGCACCGTCGACGACGCCGGCCTCCACTATAAGTACGTCGACGTCGCCTACGACCGTCCGGGCCGCGCGGTTACGATCACCGTCCGCGCGCCGACGGGCGAGCAGCCCTCGACGCCGGAGGCCATTCAAGCGGCCGGCGACCAGTGGTGGCCGCTGGCCATGTGCCGCGAGCTGGACGACGCGATCCTGCTGCTGCGCACCAACGAGACCGAGCTCGGCCTCTGGGTGCTGAAGACGGAAGGCGACGCCGAGGCTGTCCTAGCCGCCGGTCGCGCTCTGACCCAGCACAAGGACTACTGGCTGGTCCGTGAGACCATCGGCTACCTGCGCCGCACCTTCGCGCGCATCGACGTCACCTCGCGCAGCCTCTACGCCATCGTCGATCAGGGCTCGTGCTTCGCCGGCCTGCTGTTCGAACTCGCCCTGGCGGCCGACCGCATCTACATGCTCGAGCTGCTCGACGGCGACGACAACGCGCCGGTGATCGCTCTCGACGAGGTCAACTTCGGCCTGCTGCCGGAAGTGAATGGCCAGACCCGTCTGGCGACACGCTTCTACGGCGACGAGGCCTCGGTAGCCAAAGCGCGCAGCCTGATCGGCCAGGAACTCCAGGCCAAGGCGGCGATGGACGCCGGCCTGATCACCGTCTCGTCGGACGACCTCGATTGGCAGGACGAAATCCGCCTCGCCCTCGAAGAGCGCGCCAGCATGTCGCCGGACGCCCTCATCGGCCTGGAAGCCAACCTGCGCTTCCCGGGCGAGGAGACGCTCGACACCAAGATCTTCGCCCGTCTGTCTGCTTGGCAGAACTGGGTCTTCTACCGTCCGAACTCGACCGGCAAGGAGGGCGCTCTGAAGCTCTTCGGCACCGGCTCCAAGCCCAACTTCGACTGGGAGCGCGTCTGACCATGGCGATCGACTATCAGGAAAAGATCCCGAACAACGTCGACCTGGCGTCGGACCGTTCGCTCCAGCGGGCGCTCGAGCACTGGCAGCCGGAGTTCCTCAACTGGTGGAAGGGCATGGGCCCGACCGACTTCCAGTCGGCCGACGTCTATCTGCGCACCGCCATCTCGGTAGACGCCAAGGGCTGGGCCGACTACGGCCACGTCAAGATGCCCGACTATCGCTGGGGCATCTTCCTGGCTGAGCGCGACCCGAACAGGACGATCGGTTTCGGCGACGAGTTCGGCAAGCCGCAGTGGCAACAGGTGCCGGGCGAGCACCGCTCGACCCTGCGCCGCCTGATCGTCACGCAGGGCGACACCGAGCCGGCGTCGGTCGAACAGCAGCGCCTGCTGGGCCAGACCTGCCCGTCGCTCTACGACCTGCGCGGCCTGTTCCAGGTGAACGTCGAGGAAGGCCGCCACCTGTGGGCGATGGTCTATCTGCTGCACGCCTACTTCGGCCGTGACGGCCGCGAGGAAGCCGAAGAATTGCTGCAGCGCCACTCCGGCGATGCGGACAAGCCGCGGATCCTGGGCACGTTCAACGAGCCGATCTCCGACTGGCTGTCATTCTTCATGTTCACCTACTTCACCGACCGCGACGGCAAGTATCAGCTGAAATCGCTGGCCGAGAGCGCCTTCGATCCGTTGGCCCGCACCTGCCAGTTCATGCTGACCGAAGAAGCCCACCACATGTTCATCGGCGACACGGGTATCGCCCGCGTCACCCGGCGAACCCTGGAGGTGATGAAGGAGCTCGGCACCGACGATCCGGAAGCCATCCGCAAGGCCGGCGCCATCGATCTGCCGACCATCCAGAAGTACATGAACTTCTGGTTCTCCTCGGCCCTCGACCTGTTCGGCTCGGAAAGCTCGTCCAACGCGGCCCTCTACTTCGCCGCCGGCCTGAAGGGCCGTCCGGACGAGGCGACCTACGAGGACCACCTGGCGCTCGACGAGACCTTCCACCTCGAGACCCCGGATGGCGCTGAGGACATCCCGATGCGGAACGCCATGAACGAGGTCACCCGTTCGGCGTACATCAAGGATTGCCAGATCGGCATGACGCGCTGGAACCGGACGATCCAAAAGGCCGGCTTCGACTTCCAGTACAAGCTGCCGTCCAGCCGGTTCCGCCGCTCGATTGGCATCTGGGCCAACATCCCGACCAATCCGGAAGGCAAGCCGATCAGCGCCGAGGAATTCGCCGCCCGTCAGAACGACTGGCTGCCGACCGAAGCCGACCGCGCCTTCGTCCACAGTCTGATGCATCCCGTCACCGAGCCGGGCAAGATGGCCGCCTGGATCGCGCCGCCGGACCGCGGGATCAACAACATGGCCGTCGATTACGAATACGTCCGACTGGGGTGACCCTGACGACGTCGGCGGCCGCCCCAATCCTCCCGGAGGCGGCCGCCTCCCTCTTCTGAAACAAGGGACGCGCATGACCGCCAGGGTGGTTATCGCCGGTACGGGCCAGGCCGGCGTTCAGACGGCGTTCTCGCTCCGTGACGACGGCTACGACGGCGAGATCGTCCTCCTGGGCGAGGAGCCTGGGCTGCCCTATCAGCGCCCGCCGCTCTCCAAGAGCTACCTGCTGGGCAAGCTCGACGAGACGGGCGTGCTGCTCAAGGGGGCCAACCTTTATGGCGAAAACCGCATCACGCTGCGCGACGGCGTCAGCGTCCAGGCGATCGATCGTCCGGGACGCTCAGTCCGCCTCTCGTCCGGCGAAGACCTTTCCTACGACCATCTGGTGCTGGCCACCGGCGCGCGGCAGCGGGCGCTCGGCGTCCCCGGCGAGGCCCTCGACGGCGTCCTCACCTTGCGGACCATCGTCGATGCGCGGGGCCTGAAGGCGCGCCTCGAGGGCGTGCGCCGGGCTGTGGTGGTCGGGGCTGGCTTCATCGGCCTGGAATTCGCCGCCGTCGCCCGCGCCCAGGGCGTCGAGGTCACGGTGGTCGAACTGGCGCCGCGCCCGCTGAGCCGGGCGCTGTCCGCCGAAATGTCGCTCTTCTTCCACGAGCGCCACCTGGCCTGGGGCGTCGATTTCATCTTCGGCGCGCTGCTGGAGGAGATCCGGGGCGAGGGCGGCCGCGTCACCGGCGTGCGCCTGCAGAACGGCGTCGACGTGCCGGCCGACCTGGTGCTGGTCGGGGTGGGCGTCATCCCCAACGCGGAGCTCGCCGCCGACGCCGGCCTGCTGGTCGAAAACGGCGTCGTCGTCGACGCGCACATGCGGACCACGGATCCGGCCATCCTGGCGGTCGGCGACTGCGCGGCCCATCCGAACCCGTTCAGCGCGGTCGGCCCGGTGCGTGTCGAGTCCGTACAGAACGCCACCGATCAGGGCCGCTGCGCCGCCGCGACCATCGTCGGAACGCCCCAGCCCTACGCCGCCGTGCCGTGGTTCTGGAGCGACCAGGCGGACCTTAAGCTGCAGATGGCGGGGCTTTCGACCGGGCACGACACCGCTGTGGTCCGGGGCGATCCGGCCAAGGGGGCGTTCTCGGTGTTCTGCTTCAAGGACGGCCGGTTGCTGGCCGTGGAGTCGGTCAACAAGGGGCCGGACCACGTCATGGCTCGCCGCCTGATCGCCGCCCAGGTCCAGAACGCTCAGCCGCAGATCACGGCGGAACAGGCCGCCGACGA